>CALMKH010000024.1 GCA_937867025.1 uncultured Bacteroidota bacterium
GCCTGCGGCCGGCCTTTTATTTGCACGCTCCGCCACGCATTCAAGCGCGCTTGATGCGGTCGTCGCGTGCAAATAAAAAACCCCGCTGAAGCGGGGTTGGTTTTTGCTGGCGGAGAGAGAGGGATTCGAACCCTCGGTACAGTTTCCCATACGCATGTTTAGCAAACATGTCCTTTCGGCCTCTCAGGCATCTCTCCTCTTGTTTAAAAGGAGTGCAAAATTACCTTTTTTATCGAGAAAACAAAAATGATTTTAATACTGTAGATAAAAAAAATAAAAAACCTTGTAAATAAAGGTGTTTATAGCGTATTATTGAACCTATTTTCCGAGGGAATTCTATGAATTACAAAGATCTGTTTAAATTTAAAGATATAAAAACATATGGCAGTACGGAATGGCTCGCAAACAATGCAAAAAAATACCGTTCCGTCTTTGATGAACAGGAGGCTGCCTACATATACTGCGAATTTTCTTTCTTCAATAAAAAATACGATGAGGAGAACTGGGATATCAAGCTTCGCCTCAAATGCCTCAATGAGACCGATGAAGAAATATGCGACCTGGTATGCGACCGTACCGTCGACAAACGCGACAATATTGTTTTCGTCAGGGAAGGCTGGGGCGTAAAAACACCAAGCACCTACTGGAAAGCCGGGGCATACAGGTGGGAAGCATACGTGGGTGAAGAACTCACGGCTACAAAAAGTTTCTATATCGAACGCCAGGGCATCGTCAAAAACGGTGTAAATCCCTACTTCAAAATAGACACCCTGAAGCTCTATGAAGGCCCTGATGCCAATATGGTGGAAATGGAGCGCAAATACTACATAGGATTTAATGCGCTCAGTACCAGGTACATATGGATTGAATTAAACGCCCGCAACCTTATCCGCAAAAGCACGGACTGGGCCTGTGAGCTTACATTTAACTATAAAACCTCAGCAGGATACCTGAAAGGTTCGGCAACCAAGCTGTTTTTTGTCAAACCTGATGAGGATCAATTCTCTACAACGGTTGGCTGGGGAAGTGACATGCTGGGTACCTGGGGCCGCGGACGCTATTACATCGAAGTCGTATTTATGGACGAGCTTATTGCCAGCGTTCCGTTCGAAGTAGGCGATGACTATATCGAAGCCGTCGAAGAAGACTTTGTACCCCTGGTGCAGACCGGGTTCTATTTTGACGCCGATTTCGACATGCTGGATGATGATGACAGGGATGACGGCGAAAATAAGCCGGAAGCAAAACCTGCAGTACCTGACTCTTACGAAAACGTCATGAAGGACCTTGATGCCATGGTCGGCCTGACCAGCATCAAAAGCAAGGTTAAAGAATACACCAATTATCTGAAATTCATTGCCCTGAGAAAAGAACGGGGCGTGACCGACAACGAACATATCAACCTGCATGCTGTTTTCAAGGGAAATCCGGGTACCGGCAAAACCACTGTCGCCAGGATGCTCGGCAGAATCTATAAAGAGCTTGGACTGCTGAAAAAAGGCCATGTCCATGAGGTTGACCGCGGCGATCTTGTTGCTGAGTTTATTGGTCAGACTGCCCCTAAAACCAAGGAAGCCATCAAAAAAGCCAAGGACGGCATATTGTTCATTGACGAAGCATACTCACTGGCGCGTAAGGACGACGACAGCAAGGATTTCGGAAAGGAAGCGATCGAGATACTCCTGAAAGAGCTCAGCGATTCAAGCGACATAGCAATTATCGTGGCCGGCTATCCCGCCGAAATGAATACCTTCATGGAGTCCAACCCGGGTCTTAAATCAAGGTTTAACATGACGTATGATTTCCCGGATTACCTGCCTCAGGAGCTCATCAAGATAGCGGAATATTCATGCGAAAAAAGAGGGGTGAAACTCAGCGAGGAAGCAAGCGCCGAACTTTACAAGCACCTGGTCGAAGCTTACCGTTCACGCGATAAGTTCTTCGGCAATGCCCGTATGGTGAATTCGCTTATCGATGAATTCAAGATGAACCTCGGCCTGCGTGTCATGAAGGTGAAAGACCCTAAAAAACTTACCCTGGAAAACCTCAGCACGATACAAAAGGAAGATGTCGAAAAAGCATACCTGGAGCAAAACAAGGAGCTGGCGGATATACCTATCGATGAAGAGCTGTTGAAAGAATCTGTCACCAAGCTGAAGAAAATGACCGGTCTTCAAAAAGTGAAGGACGATATTGATGAACTGATAAAGCTTGTCAGGTATTACAAGGAATCCGGTAAAAACCCGAGAGACATATTTTCGCTCCACGCCGTATTCACAGGCAATCCCGGAACCGGTAAAACGACCGTCGCCCGGATACTGGCCCAGATATACAAGGCACTGGGCATACTTGAAAGGGGCCACCTGGTAGAATGCGACAGGCAATCCCTTGTAGGAGGCTATATAGGCCAGACAGCCATCAAGACCTCCGAACTGCTGGATAAGGCTATGGGCGGGGTGCTGTTCATTGATGAGGCATATGCCCTGACAGAAGGCGGTGGCAACGACTATGGAAAAGAAGCGATCGAAACCCTGCTGAAACGCATGGAGGACCAACGCGGCAAATTCATTGTCATCGCAGCAGGATACACCCAGAACATGGAACGTTTCCTTGAGGCTAACCCGGGCTTGAAATCGAGGTTCGACCGTACATTCCTGTTCGAGGACTTCTCGCCGGAAGACCTGTTCGGTATTGCGATACAGCAGTTGGCCGACCATAACATCACTCCTGACGATGCCGCCAGGGAAAGGTTGAAGGAATACATCAATTACATGTATCAGAAACGCGACAAATTCTTCGGCAATGGCCGTGCTGTCAGAAAGGTGATCGAAGAGGCCGTGCGCAACCAGCACCTGCGCTTAAGCGAACTGCCGAAGACAAAACGCACGCCGAAGATGATCGGTACGCTGGTACTCGAAGACGTCGATGAATTCAAACCGGACAATATCCCAACCCAAAGAACAGGAATAGGCTTCAAATAATTCATGTTCACCTTTCCAATTCCACCCTTGTCCATTGTACTGCTAAGTGCACTGGCACTTTTCGCAATCCTTCAGCTGGCCTACCATTTTATGGTGTATGGCAAACTCTTGCGCAAGCAGGATTTCAGCCTGTCCGAACATCCATGGCAGCCTGTCAGCATCATCGTTTGCGCCAGGAGCGAATTTGACAACCTGCAGCAGCTTGTCCCGGCCCTCCTGGAACAGGATTATCCCGATTTTGAAATTGTCCTGGTGGACGATGCCAGCTGGGACCATACCACCTCATACCTCGAGGAGCTCGAAGAGACCTACAGCGGGAAGATCAGCGCGGTATTTATAACCGAAGATATGAAGAAACACTATCTCGGCAAAAAACTCGCATTGACCCTGGGTATCAAAGCTGCTAAACACGAATTGCTGCTGCTGACGGACGCCGATTGCATACCGCAGTCACGGACCTGGATAAAACATATGGTGCAGCCTTACCATACGAACAGCGAATCAGAAATTGTGCTCGGCTATTCACCGTTTACGAAAAATCCCAGCTTCGTTAACCTGGCATCCAGGATGGACAACCTTTTCACAGCCATGTCGTATTTCTCATATGCCATCGCCAGGAACCCTTACATGGGCGTGGGAAGAAACCTCAGTTACCGGAAATCATTGTTCTTCAGGCTCAAAGGATTTGCCTCACACCTGCATATAGCGCCGGGAGATGACGACCTGTTCATTCGTGATGCCGCCAACGGTACCAACACAGCGTATACCATGCATCCCGATTCATTTGTCATAACCTCGGGGAAAACCAGCATGAAAGACTGGTTCCAGCAAAAAAAACGTCATAATTTTGTCGGAAGATATTACCTGCCTAAGCACAAACTGAGCCTCGGTTTCTGCGCTGTCACGCATGCCTTGTTCTGGATCACCTTCGTGGCCAATTGTTTTGTATATGAGACCGTAGGATGGGCCCTGCTCATACTTGGGGTTTTCTGGGCGGTTAAGCTTCCTCTGCTGTATGTGAATTTCAAAAAATTCGGGCAGGCCCTAACGGCTTTCTGGGCTCCTGTATTTGACGTGTTATTTGTGTTTTACAATTTTGTATTCGGCCTTGTCGCATTATTCGGAAGACAGAAAAAATGGTAGATGCCGGCATTGTTTTCAAGTATTTTCCGGAGTTATCTCCTGAGCAGCGTTCGGCTTTTGAAAAGCTTTATCCCATTTACAGGGAATGGAACGACAAGATCAACGTGATTTCGCGGAAAGACATCGACGAGCTCTACGAAAAGCATGTACTGCATTCCCTGGCGATTGCCCGGTTTGCAGATTTCAGAAACTGCCATGAAGCGCTTGATATCGGCACAGGTGGTGGTTTTCCTGGCATTCCGCTCGCTATTATGTTTCCCGACATACAGTTTCATCTTGTCGATTCGATAGGGAAAAAAATCCAGGTAGTCAACTCAGTTGTCGAAAGTCTGGGCTTAAAAAATGTGAGGACCGACCATTGCAGGGCCGAGCAGATAAAGGGTAAATATGATATCATTATGTGCAGGGCCGTAACAAGATTGCTGGAGTTCTACGGATGGATACACAAAAATACAAAACCCGACACGGAAGTGGTTTGCCTGAAAGGCGGCGACCTGGTGGACGAAATATATGAATTCAGGTCAAAGAACAAACAAAAACGCGTGACGGTTCACGAAATCTCCGAGGTGATCGATCTGCCTTTCTTCGAAACCAAGAAGGTATTGGTGATTAAGTAAATCTTATGCCGGGAAATTAATCGCCGGCCATACATATTATGCCGCGGGATAAGGAAGGTAACCTGACAATTCATTTCATTATTCCTCACAGTTAAGAAATGTCCATTTTTTAACTCATCATAAATCATGATTTTTCTTAAGTAATCCTATATAATTTGGTAAAAGGAATGTTTTCATTTTAATTGCTTAAAAATTATTAAATGAAATCAAGCGTATTTCTTTTTATTTGCTTACTTATCTCTTCAACAGTTCATTGTCAAATTGATCTTTCTGATAAAGACGGCCGCCTCATTTTAATTATTACTGCCTTGAACGATGAGGAAATCAAAAAGAAATACGATAAGTTGTCCATTCAAAATATTAAAGGAATTGACGTTATTATTGCCAAATCGATTAATATAAAAAGCATAAGGGTCACAGGTAGTAACCTGGATAAAGGTATGACATTGAATGCTAATAACACGAATGTTAACAATGATGCTTTTAGTTTTGATTTTAATCCCCCACCTACAAATAAACGCCTGGCTTTATATTTTACAGACACACATGGAAAGATCAGAAAAATAGATATCAAAGTGAATGACAAGGTTGACAAAGAAATGTCAGTTAATGATTCCAATGATCTGCTCCGAAAAAATCCTTCTCCTCCTGAATGCCAGACGTATTCATACAAGAATGATTTTGGCATACTCCCTGATGACATTGATGACAAGACAATTTTTTTAGTGTATGATTTTTATCCGGCCAATACTAATATTGTTCACCAGGGAGTTTTATACAAAGTTTATAAAGATGGAAAAGAAGTTAAAACAGAGCCAGTTAATATTAACAAGCGTTCATTGCCGGGATACAAAAAAATGTACTTAAAGGTTGTCAATATTAACAGGTTTATATACGACATCAGTACGTCCCGCAGTGTCACCAATTTTGAAAGCGAACCTCCGATTCTGTTTAGAAGACTGTTTTTAGGAGATAGCACATCTTTAACCCCGATAATTGGATATTTTCTTAATGTAAAAAAGGGAATGGAACCATTTGAGGATAACAGTACGGCTTATGACAATCTCATTCAAAGTTTAACGGAGCTCAATGATATGCTGATTAAAATAAAACAAAAAATATCATCTATTTATAGTGAATGTGAGTCTTTTCCTTGCTGTAAGGAAAAATGGCAGGCGGTAACATATACAGATGTCATGAAAAAGATTTTGGAAGTAAAATTTAATATAGCGGCACTTCGTACGGAATACCTGAATTATCAAAATGACTCACTTCAGGCAGAAAGAAAATTAAATAAGTGTATCGAAGACAACAAATCTGTTCGGACCAGGATCAGTGCCTTAAAGACTAAATTAAACAATGCTCCTAAATCCGAGCAGGAAAAGATAAAAGCAGAAATTGAGGCTTTAAAGAAAGAGCTTTGTGTTGATTCAGCGTTTTACGAGGTTCGGTTGCAGGACCTTAAGATTACTTTAAATAGATACAGGGAGTATGTCAATTATAAACTTCAGCTTCCGAAAGATGAGGATATCTGGAGTCAATTGATTTTAATTGATAATATTGTAGACAAGTATTCTAACTATTCTACAGGACCAGTTGATTTAAAAGGCGATGAGTTGGACATTACTATTCGTATCAAAAGCCGCCCTTACGTTATATCGACCTTTAATCTTACACAATACAATGACTCAATAAGTATAAGAATGCCCATTTACAGAACTTCATATGCCAGTTTTAGCACCGGCTCATTCATAGGAATTTCAAATAATACTTTACGAAGCACAAAGTATTCCTGGCAACCGGAAGCAAATTCTGGGGTTGTATCTGATACCTCTAAATACCTGTTGGTTCAATCCGGACGCACTTCTTTACCGGCAGGTGTATGTGCATTAGGGAATTATTTATTCCGCGCAAGTCCTAATGTTGGACTTGGCGTTTCAACTGGCGTTGGCGTAACGTTCGAATCGCAACCGAGGATGGCTTATTTTGGAGGAGCGTCTGTCTTTTTGGGCCGAAAAAAGCAGTTTTTAATAACTTTGGGAGTTATTGGAATGAATATAGATAGATTAAATGGTAATTTTCAGACTGTATATGATAAGCGGATTCGATACAACAAATCAAGTATAACTGATATAGAATATTATAAGGAATTCAAAACCGGGTATTTCTTTTCGATTACGTATACTCCATTTAAAGTTAGCAAAAGACAGTTTTAATGAAATCAAGAACGTTTTTAAGCACTTTGGCAATTGTATTATTGCTTGGAACCTCACCCTCTTGCGAGAAAGAGAAGGATTTGTCGACATCTGATATAGATACCGCCTTTGTTGATTCCAATAGGATCAGTCTGGTTGTAGAAAGCCAGACCATACCGGGGGATGGGAAATCACTTTCTGCCATATCGCTGATTAGTAAATATTCTGAAGATTTAGGCAAAACCATTTATTTTAGCACCACTGGGCCGGTTGTGTTTGAAAATAATTCTGACACTATTTCAACCATACTTGAAACCAACGGGGTTGCGACAATATATATTAAAGGAATATCAGATGGCACTGCGGTTGTAAGTGCAAGAATTGGCAAAAGGAAATTGTCTCAAAAAATCAAGGTGGTTTCATCTAAGACTCCAGAGATACGTGTGATACGGCTTAGTGACAATATTTTGGCGGATAACTATAGTTATGGAATTATTGGCGCTGTTTTTTTATATCCAGACAGCTCTGCAAAGCAAATTACATTTACCACGGATCGGGGATTTTTTCACAATGGCAGTAAAACGTACACAGCTAATACAATAGACTCCGATACAGTCAAAGCGTTTATAAGGAGTTCGGAAGCAGAATCAAGCAATATATCTGTTTCCGTTACCGGGAAAATTATAGGAAATGTCCTCGTGAATTTTATAAATGCATTTCCTGAAGAATTAACATTGGAATCATCAACAGGTTTTTTACCCCGCACTCTTAATAGTAAAGTAATACTTACTGCTCACTTAACAAGGGATAAAGGCATGGTAAGCAGTGGTCAGAAAGTTTACTTCTACGATTCCACCGATGTAAATACAAGTGTGGGAATTATTCTCAATTCCACTCTGTCTAATGAAAATGGGATTGCCTCAGGCACCTATGCATTACAAGACACCTCCTATAGCGGAATGGTTTATTTGAAGGCGTTTGTAAATATTCCTTCCAAAAGATTGATTGGGACTACCAAAATTATTATTCCCAAATAACATTTAATAATCAAAGGCCTGCAAGGCATCAATTCTTCCGTAATTGTTGTTGTAATTGCTCTCTCCGTTTTTTACAGAGTTCAGTAACAATTGAATTCAAACCTGTTGTCGGGAACTCAAAAGCGCTGTGACGGTTTGTAGTACTGTCCGGCACAAAAAAGCCGCTCCTTCAGGAGCGGCAATTTTTAGAAAATCAACAAACGCACTATGAATATATTTTGAGGCATCGGACGCATGCAGGAAAGGTCCTTTGCTGTTCTGGTCTTGCGAAAACCGTTATCAACCCTCAGGCTGATAACGGTTTATGAAAATCAACAAACGCACTATGAATATCAACACTATATATCTTTAAGCATCGGACACATGGG
>CALMKH010000025.1 GCA_937867025.1 uncultured Bacteroidota bacterium
AAATATATGTGGAAACCGGTTTGTGAATGGCTTTTACTGAATTATCCTGTCATTATGGTCGTGTCGGGTATTGTATTTTTCTCGTGGAAAACATTTTCCCTTTACAATCGTTTTACAGTAACGGAAAATAGTATCAGGACACATATTCAGGATTTCAGGGAAATCAAGTCCAAAGTATGGTCAATTGACGAAAAGCTGAATCAATTAATAGTTTATCTTCAATCGACGGATACGAGGCTAAAGGGGCTGATACAGAGCAAATCACCTATGGAATTAACGCACCTGGCCTTTCGGGTGCTTAAAGATTACGGAGGATGCGAATACCTGGAAAAGCATATGGATGGCCTTATAAGGCTTTTAAAAGAAGCAAATCCCCAAACACCGCTTGATGTCCAGCATACGGCCTTTAACATCATTTCACAACAAAGTGAAACGCCATCATTCAAGGCTATCAAGGACTATCTTTACAATAAACCTACCCTTCTCAATTCCTATGGTGACGAGATACAGATCGACCTGTCCACACTGAATTATATCATGGCAATAACATTGAGGAATGAATATCTTGCCCATAATCCCATAACGGAAACATAGGGACCCCAGGAAACCGGCGAACCTGATAATAATAAACCACCCAGTATTTCGCTTTTTTATTATGCTTCCTTAAAAATCTTTCTCTTATCATTAAATATACTGAACTTTGCACGCATTAAGGTTCATGGCAACACATTTCAAAATGATAGCAAAAACCATTTTCGGTTTTGAAGACCTCCTGGCTGATGAACTCAAACAGCTCGGAGCCGTTAATGTGGAAAAAGGCAAGCGTATGGTGCGGTTTGAAGGCGACCTGGGATTCATGTACAAAGCCAACCTGGCCTGCAGGACAGCTATCCGGATTATTAAACCCATACATGAATTTGAAGCGTTTACCGAAAAACAACTCTACGAAGGCATACGTAAAACTGACTGGTCAAACTATATACATCCCAGCGAAACCCTGGCCATTGACACCACGGTATCTTCCGAATATTTTACCCATTCCCTGTATGTAGCCCAGAAAGCCAAAGATGCAATCGTAGATCAGTTGCGCGATAAGTTCAATGAAAGACCCAGTGTAGACATAAAGAACCCCGATCTGAGAATTGACATACATATTCACGAACACAGGGTATCAGTCGCTCTCGACAGTTCAGGCGAATCGCTCCACAAGCGCGGTTACCGGACTGTGACCAACACAGCACCGATCAATGAAGTCCTAGCTGCGGGGCTCGTGCTGCTTTCCGGCTGGGACGGCGGCTGCGATTTCCTCGACCCGATGTGCGGAAGCGGAACCATATTGATCGAAGCAGCTATGATCGCGGCGAATATTGCCCCCAACATGATCCGCTCCGATTTCGCTTTCATGAAGTGGCGTGACTGGGACCCTTCCCTGTTCGAAACGATAAGGCATTCACTGGAAAAGAAAACCAGGGATGTGCATTGCAGTATCCTGGGCATGGATAAAGATCCGGATGTTCTGGCTAAAGCCCGGGAGAACATACGCAAGGCAGGACTTGAAAATTACATCAGGCTGAGTGAGGGCGACTTTTTCACTTCCACCAAACAGAATCAAGGTCCCCTGCATATCCTTTTTAATCCTCCGTATGATGAAAGGATCAGTATTGACACTGAACATTTCTATGCAGCCATCGGCTCAACACTTAAAAAAAACTACCCCGGGACCAATGCATGGATCATTACGGCCAACCTGGATGCGTTAAAATTTGTCGGACTAAAAACCTCCAGGAGAATTGAAGTGGCCAATGGTCAGCTCGATGCAAGACTGGTCAAGTACGAAATGTACGAAGGTACAAAAAGAACGAAGTTCAAGGGCCAGGAATAGGTATCGTCATCCTTACAACCTATTGTTTATCTGTCAATAAATTGTCATTTTATGGTTATTGCACAATGAAGTAATCCTTATTGACAAACCATTTACATATATTTGTCTAACCAAACTTATGCTAAAGAAAACACTTCTGTGGTTTATCATTTTTTATTGCCTGTTACATATGCCCGTTCAAGCGCAGAGCTATGGTGGAGGAGAAATTTACTATGAGCTTATAAGTCCCAGGAAATACAAGATCACCGCACATATTTACCGCATGTGTGAAACCACAACAGTCAACGGCATCACGGGCTATGTGATTGGCAGCAATGCAACGCAGGTAGGTTTTGGTTTTGTCCGGACATCCATCAAAAAGATCAACGATACGTGCGGGAACCCGTGCAAGGTTCAAAACGCGCCTTCCACAGCGGGATTTGAACGCCACACCTTTGAAGCGACTGTGGACCTTAACACCACTCCCTATGCCAGTATTGTAAGTAACTCCTGTAACGTGCATTTTGCTTCCAAAATGAGCGGCCGGGTTACAGGCACCACTCATGGGTCAGGACTTCTGTACCTCGACGCCATGGTAAATATTTGCGATACTACCGTCAAGAGCAACCGTTCCCCGGTCTTTTCCATGGAACCTAAGTTTTATGCATTTTGCAGCCAGCCTTTATGGTATTCGCCCGGGACAATGGACACTACCGATTATGATTCCCTGGCCTTCGAACTCGCTCCCATCATGTTTGACTTTAACAAGACCATTGCATATAACACTAATTACAGCGCCAGCATACCTCTTACCCCTTACTGCCCGCCCAATCCGAATGTCACCAATTGCAGGGCTTTGCCCAATGCCATACCACCAAGAGGTTTTTATTTCGATAACCTGACCGGTCAGATTGTTTTAACCCCCACAAAATGTAACGAGAAGGGATATGTAAAGATCCGCGTAAGCGAATACAGGCGTAATCCCGTAACCGGGCAAATGGTGCTCCTGGGATACATCAACAGGGAAATGCTGGTGCAGGTGAAACAGGTAATCAATAACAACCCCGTAAGCATCCTCGGCGGCCAGGCCGTAATGAATATATGCGCAACCGATGCCGTGCTCTCCCTCAGGACAAGCGATCAGCAGAATACTCCAAATCAGTCACAGCCCGATACTACCTTTATTTTCTGGGATAATGGATACAAACCATTTGTCTTCCAGGTGGTAGACACTTCAAGGGAAAGAGGAGCCAACATCATATTGAAAAAAGACAGCAGCCTGAAATATATCAAAACGCAGTTCTTTACAGTCGGGGCATACGACAAGGCGTGCAATATTTCGCTTACAAGCCGTACATTCCTTGCAAAGGACAACCCTTTAACGCAATATAAGATCAGCAAAAGCATCAGCAGTTGTAACGTCCTTAAGTACCAGGTCACCAACCCTGACACAAATAATGCCGCCAATGTAAAAAGCAGCGTGACCATTACGGATGCTTTCTCACAAATGGTATTCAGTTCCGCTAAAAACAACGATTCGTTTACATTCAACAGCAACGGCAAACACATCATCCGGTACAACATTTCGAACTTCCCTTTTGCGTGCACCGAGACTGTTTATGACACCATCACCATCAGCAATGCATTCCTGAAGGGAAAGATCAATTCGGGGAACGACTCGACTGTCTGTGCCCCTTACCAGGCACAGCTCAGATTCAACCCATACAAGAGTCCCGGGCTGGTGAAAATACAATGGTTAATGAATGATAGCGTTATCAATACAAAGGACAGCAGCATTCAGCTTGCGTTAAGCAATAACTCCCATTTCAGGCTCCGGCTTACAGACACCAGGGGATGCCTGGCGGAAAGTGCATTCACCTATTGGATTAAAACACACAGTCCTCTCCAGGACCTCGCCATTACACAATGCAAAAACACTCTTGTATCATATACTGCCATCATCAATACACTCAAACCGCCCATTACGTACAAATGGGATCTCAACGGGAAGGATCCTGGGGTAAGCGGCAGGACGCTCGATTTCATCATAAGGGATACATCCATGATACGACTGACGGTCACTGACAGCAACAATTGCGTATTCAACGATTCCGTTCACGCATATATCAAGACAAGTTTCAACTTCGATATAGTGAAGGACAAGCCTGAAATATGCAACGATTCATCCTTAACCCTTACGGCTTCAGGCATTACTGCAATCCAGCCGTATAAACTTGTATGGAAAGTCAGCCCGACCGATTCACTTGAAGACGATACGGTACTTAAAAGATCATATGCAGGGCGTAAAGATATTATCCTGAGCATAACGGACGCCAATTCATGCCCGCTTCTGGACACTGTCACCATTATACCGGAGGTCACACCGAAATTTTCCCTGCCAAAATTCGTGCCCGTGTGCGAAGGCGTAGAGGTGAATGTCAACCCGGCATTCAGCACCAACGCATTCCCGAAAACCTTCGAGTGGGCGGTGGACGGCAATCCGAGCCAGGTGACCGACTCCGTATTCTCGTTTGTCATAAGCAAACCGTTAGGCCTCAAGGTACGCATATTCAACAAACTCGGTTGCTTTACTGAAGACAGTACGAATGTGCCAATGAATCCTAAACCGGATTTCAATATTCTTTCCAAAACCAACTATCACCATTCGAACAGAATTGTACTGAGCACTGATAAGCCATTCAAAGCCTACCAGTGGTTTAACAATGTGTATGTAAGGAATGATACCTTCTGGGCTTATACACTCGGAACGCCCGGGAAATACAAAGTCTGGTGCCTGGTTACAGATGGCAACGGATGTAACGGTACCGACACCATAGAAATCTTTACCGATAAGTTCGTCGGGTTGTCTCCTGCTTTCGCATCAGGTATCCGGATATTTCCGAATCCCGGCCATAAAACACTTTATATTGCATCACCGGAAGATCATGCCCTGGTCATAATGGACGCGCAGGGCAAGATGCTATATGACCGCTTGCTGACGAAGGGGCTTAACACAATTGATACCGAAGCCTTCGCTCCCGGGTTGTACATTATACAGATAAACGGACAGCAGGTCAAATGGCTTAAGGAGTAATACCCGCCCTTTTACCTTGTCATTTTCAGATAAGGGTTTTGCAGGCAACCCGGCATAACTATTCATAACCTGCCATAGGCCGCCGGGGCTGCTCTTCTTTACATATTTTTTGTGTTTTACATTCACAGATGCGGGACGCTGCATGGTAATTAAAACACACATCCTGAAAAATTCTCTTTTTTCCCCAACGTTTCAAAAAATGGCTTTGTCTAATTGGCCAGAAGAATCCAATCAATCCATTACAAACAATTTTATTATGAAAAAAATTAGAATTTTTACTATCGCCGCCCTGATGATGGGCTTTGTTTCATGCCAGAAAGAAGAGAACAACGACCAAAGGAACGGTGAAACCCCGGCACCTACCAAGCAGGAAATTCTCGCTTCAAAAACATGGCTGCTCACCGGTATGACCATCAGTCCAGCTATGCAGGGTGTGTCAGACATCTTCCCTATGGTCGATGCCTGCCAAAAAGACAACACATGGAAATTTACCAATGGCTCCAACAAAACCCTTCTGATCGACGAAGGCAGCAACATGTGCAGGGACAGCAAACAACAGACCACTACCACATGGGATCTCAATGATGCAGGCGACAAGCTGACCATCGACAAGTATGACTACTCAATGAAGGATCTCAGCACAGGCGGTTTCAAACTGGAAGAAGAGTGGGTTGAGGATGGCAAACACTACACCATTACCAGCGTGTATTCACCAAGGTAATCCTGGACTTTAAACGAATCTTAGTATAATCTACATATCTACCGTTTCCTGTTAGTTTTAGTTTGGAGGGGGCTGTTAACCTACAGCCCCCTAGTTTTTTATATGCAATTGACAGTTAATGTCTTATAAAAATATTTATGCATATGTCAAAAATCCGCCAGCATTTCTGTGCCTTAAGTTGTCTAATCAGCACGGGAGGATAGTTCCCGACAGCGTAAAAATGATCAGATACACAATATACAAAGGACCCTGGATAGTGCTTGCCTGCCTTCTCTTCCTGGCTTCCTGCCAGAAGGAAGGCGATATCATAGAACGGAAGAAAGATGGATGGAGACCTGCTCAACTCACCACGGTTCTATCCGATAATCCCTATGCAGGATCGAAGGATTCCATATTCTGGTTCCGCGATGCGATGGGCCGTGTAGACAGCGCTTATAGGTATGACTCGGTCAATGGCCGCCGGTACAAAGCGTTCAGCATAGACAGGACTACTCCGCACATGATCATCATGGATGATGGGGAGACAAGGGAGCAGAGCGCCACAATACTGTTCGACATGATGGGTTTCCCTTATAAGGTTGAATTCTACGACCGGACAAGCTCTAGGCGTAAAGACCACAGTTATATTTTTATGTATGGCAGCAATAAAGAACTGCAATATTACATGGATACCGTTTACCTCAGCATGAACATGGAAGTGTACGGCAATATGTTCGGAAACTGGACATACCCCAGGGATTCATTTGACAAGATCAGTGTAAAGGGCGGAAACATTATGACCGAACACTACATCAGCAATACCTTGCGCGGCCAGGACATCTCGTCGTACGGGTTTGTTCCGTTTGTTTCAACCATTATCAGCAGCAACCTCGCCAATAACACTTCTGCGGCTGTGCACCGCGACCTGTTTGATGCCTATATCTGGGGAGAAGTGTTGCGTCCATGGTTGCCCAAACACATCATTATGTCCTTCGATATCGAGCAATTATTCCCTATAAAAGTTAAAAAAACTCACACCTATACAGCACAGGTGGGCCAGAAACAAATCATATATTC
Source organism: uncultured Bacteroidota bacterium (assembly GCA_937867025.1). Classification (GTDB taxonomy): domain Bacteria; phylum Bacteroidota; class Bacteroidia; order NS11-12g; family UBA955; genus JABMMZ01. The sequence goes on from CALMKH010000025.1 coordinate 6,733, forward strand.
AGATGGTACGAAAACTATAAGCAATTATTATCCTTAAATACGTTTGACTGAACAGGAACTGATAGAGGGATGTATTAAGAACTCGCGTATTGCACAGCGCGAATTGTTCAACTTGTATTTTAACGAGATGATGGGACTATGCATGTTGTACTGCAAGAATAACGATGATTCGCGATGGGTAGTGAACCAGGGATTTATGGACGTGTTTCAGCATATAGAAGGATTTAAGGGCAACAGCAGTCTTAAAACATGGATAAAGCGACTGATGATCAACCGTGCGATCAACTTTTACAGGCAACAGCAAACCCTTCGTGAAAAACAGGTATTGATGGATTACAGCCAGCTTTCGGATATCGGCTCACAATCACTCGACTCGGATGCATTCATGAAGATGGCTGCAGATGATATCATCGCCATGGTCCGATCACTGCCCTTCAATGAAAGCAGCGTTTTTACACTGTATGAAATGGAAGGATACAGCCACAGGGAAATAGCCGAAATACTGGGCATTGTAGAAAGCACCAGCAGATGGTACCTCAGCAATGCCAAAAAAAGCTTACAAAAAAAAATAGAACACCTAAAGATGACATATTATGATCAGGCGAAATGATTTGAAGGACATATTGCACAGGGCCAGCCTTGATGCTTCCAAACCCGCAGCAGACGAGGTATGGGCTGAGGTACTGGCCGGCCTGGACGAACAGATGCCGGTTAAACGGAAAAAAAGACGTTTCCTGTTTGTTTTTTTCCTGCTGGGCGGCCTGGCCCTGTTCCCCGGAATCTGGACAGTGACCCGCTATGCAAATACTCCTGCCAACAAGGGTAATGACATACAACAAACTGTTGTTAATGATCGACATGCCCATGCCGGCATAACAAATGACAAGACTCTCCCTGACAACACCGCAGAAACTAAAACTCTGGGAGGAACAGGTAAATCCTTACATGAGAAATCAGGAAGTTTTCAGGCACCTCACCTGCCCATACCGGATGGACTGCCCTATAAAGCCGGACTATATCCGTATCACAACATGCACAAGGACATCATCATCAATGAACGCATGACTGTCATGCATAAAACGGATATTCCCTTCGAACCGTTTATTGAAGGGCTTTACCTGTACGACGACTTCGGAAGAAAAGGGTTTGCCGGATTAACAGCCGAAGAAGGAAAAACCCTTGACAGTCTCCAGGAAAAGCATAAGGATACCAGCGAGAAAAAGGATATCCCCGACAAACCTGTCTACAAACGTAACCTGGCCTTTGGCGGAACCATCAATTATGCATTCAATAATTTTACAACAAGGGAAAACAGGAGTTCATCTCAAATTCTAAACGGGATGTACCAGGTATATAAACAACTGGGTGTCAACCTGTATTGCAGGATACCGGTCACGCGCTTATACCAGCTACAGCCTGAAATCGGAATAGAACCATATTCCACCGATATCCAGATCAATTACCGTACCCCGGGAGAAAGCATCTTTACACGTTATAATCTGAAACGTATGGTCTATTCGCAGGTGGGTTTGTCCAACTATTTTGAAATAAAGCATAACCTGTATCTTTCAGGCGGAGCATATTTCAGTTATGCATTGCCGGTGTACGGTGCACAGCTCGACCGCGTCAGCCAGGAACCCAATAAAACCGAGCAGGTCTTATCCTCCGCCTATGAGCATAAAGATTTCAGGAGCAATGTGTTTGGCCTGAGACGCAGCGATTATGGCGTTACAGCAGGAATTGAATACCATTTCAGGCACATGACAGGCAGCCTGCGCGTATGCAGGGGATTAACCGATGTTACCCCCGAAACCCCGACCATGTATCACAATTTCGGGCTGAGCGTCAGGCTGGGATACCATTTCGAGTTAAGGAGGAAACCACACAGATAAGGGACCTGCCTTACAAAGCGGGAAATGCTGGTTTCTTAGTATGAGGAGTCCCCTAAGCTGTTATCCGGTTTAGGGGATTAACTTTTTTCCGGAATGTCTTTGCCGGCTGCCATCTTTTTTCCTTGGCAAATTGTTGAAACTTCTTTTTTAATTGCGGGCTTTGAAGCGTAATTTTGCAGTCGAAATGGAAGCAGCAACTTTGGAACAGGCACAGCAACTCGGATTATTGCCTGAAGAATTTGACAAGATAAAGTCTATACTTGGCAGGACACCTAATTTTACGGAACTGAGCATTTACTCAGTCATGTGGAGTGAACACTGTTCCTACAAGAATTCCATCACCTGGCTCAAGACCCTACCTAAAGACGGTCCGGCCATGCTCGCCAAGGCTGGCGAAGAAAATGCGGGGCTTGTGGACATAGGTGACGGGCTTGCCGTCTGCTTCAAGATTGAATCACACAACCATCCTTCAGCCATCGAACCTTACCAGGGCGCTGCTACAGGCGTCGGAGGCATCAACCGCGACATATTCTCGATGGGTGCCAGGCCTATCGCTCAGCTTAATTCGTTAAGATTCGGCAATATCGACACGGCCAGGACCAAATGGCTGCTGAAAGGCGTGGTGAAAGGTATCGGCGATTACGGCAATGCATTCGGTATACCGACCGTTGGCGGTGAAGTGTATTTTGACGACTGTTATGAAACCAATATTCTTGTAAATGCCATGAGCGTTGGTATTGCAAAAGTGGGTAAAACCATTTCAGCAATAGCGGAAGGCATTGGAAACCCCGTCTATATTTTCGGTTCGACGACCGGTAAGGATGGCATACACGGCGCCGCATTTGCAAGCAAAGATATCAGCGAAGACAGCGTGAATGATCTTCCAAGCGTACAGGTAGGCGATCCGTTCTGGGAAAAGCTCATACTTGAAGCGAGCATGGAACTCATAGAAACAGGGGCCATTGTCGGCATGCAGGACATGGGTGCCGCCGGTATCACATGCAGTACAAGTGAAATGGCCGCGAAAAGCGGAACAGGCATGGTGATACACCTCGACAAGGTGCCTTGCAGGCAGGAACATATGAAAGACTGGGAAATCCTGCTCTCGGAAAGCCAGGAACGCATGCTGGTCATACTGCATAAAGGCAAGGAACACCTGGCAGAAGAAATTTTCAAAAAATGGGATCTTACCTATAGCTGCATCGGTGAAGTGACAGGCGGTGGAAGGGTTCAGTACTACATGAACGGTGAGCTGAAAGCGGATATCCCCGCAGAGAGCCTGGCTCTCGGGGGTGGTGCACCGGTATACAAGCGCGACTGGGTGGAGCCGGAATACTTCAAGAGAATTGAGGACTTCCATATCCAGCAGATAGAAGAACTCAGTATTGACCGGGCCGTTGATGTTGCGAGGTTCCTGTTGCAGGAACCCAATATAGCCTCCAAAAAATGGGTCTTCAACCAATATGACAGCATGGTGGGAACAGTCAACCAGAGTACAAACAAACCCAGTGATGCTGCAGTTGTGAGAGTACGGGGATCAAAAAAATCACTGGCGCTTACAGTGGATTGCAACAGCCGTTATGTCTATGCAAATCCTGAAACAGGCTGCGCTATCGCAGTAGCCGAAGCAGCCCGGAACATTGTATGCACAGGTGGCATACCAAGCGCTATCACCAATTGCCTGAACTTCGGCAATCCCTACGACAAGGAAGTATATTACCAGTTTAAGCACAGCATTGACGGAATGGGCAAGGCCTGCCTGAAATTCGGTACCCCCGTAACCGGTGGTAACGTGAGTTTCTATAACCAGAGCACGGATGGAACAGCCGTATACCCTACACCTACCATTGGCATGGTTGGCATTATTGAAAAGCCTGAGCATCACACTGGTTCAGCATTCGGTGAAGCCGGCAACCTCATATATCTTATCGGGCATTCGCATAATGATATCAGCAGCAGCCAGTACCTGGCGAAATATCATAAAGTAGAATTTTCACCGGCCCCATATCTCAACCTCGATGAAGAAAAACAGCTTCACGATGCCTTGTATGAAGCCATTACCAGCGGTTTGATCAAGTCAGCCCACGATATCAGTGAAGGAGGATTGTTCATCACGCTGGCGGAATCAGCCATGCAGGGACAAATGGGTTTTGAGATTGAAACTGACAAAGACTTCAGGCTTGATGCGTGGTTGTTTGGTGAAGCGCAGGGACGCATAGTGATCAGCGTAAACCCCGGTGATAAAGATAAAATAGAATCGCATTTCAGCTCGAGGGCTGTTCCTGCAAGGATGATAGGGCAGACTGGCGGCAACCTGATGCTGATAGACGGTGTTTCTTTCGGAGAAACCGGAACAGTCAGGCAGGTATACGAGGAAGCCCTGGTGAAACGGCTCTGACATATGCATTCCCTCTTGAGGGAAGATGATATAGCAATATGGATATATTCCAGTTCCTGAATCAGTTCCATCCTCTTGCAAAGGCGGATTACGAGTTGATAGAACAACAACTCAGACCTAAATCATTCAAGAAAGGCAGTCAATTGCTCAGCCCCGGAGACATCCAGAAAGACCTGTATTTTGTGAGGTCTGGGATACAGATGTCGTACGCGGAGACCGATCATAAGGCACATGTCATCGCTTTTACATATGCTCCCGGCATTTCGGCCATACCGGGCTCATTCTCTTTTCAGGCGCCTTCGCGATATCACCTGACATGCCTGACGGATTCGGAACTCGACTGCCTGTCATTCAAGCAGCTTCAGGAATTGTTTGATAAAGCGCCTCCCATCGAACGCTTATTCAGGAAAATGACGGAAATGATACTTGCCGGCATGATCGACAGGCATATGGAATTGCAGATACTGGATATGGAAGAACGCTACAGGGCGTTCTGCAAAAGAAGCCCTCACCTGCTCCACCAGGTTCCGCATAAATATATCGCTTCCTACCTGGGAATTGATGCCAGTAATTTCAGCAAACTGTTCAATAAGGTAAAAATAGGATGAACAACCCCTGATTTCTGATTCCTGCTTGGTCTGCACCAACATTCCGGACCTGTAAACATGTTTCCTTTGCATAAAAAAGTTTTATGCAAACAACATGGCTTGATACGGAAGAATATCCTTTCCGTCATCATTATTTTCAAATACACGGTCACCGCCTGCATTACATTGATGAAGGCAAAGGTGAAACAATACTGTTCGTCCATGGCACGCCCTCATGGAGTTTTGAAGCGCGTAACGTTATCAGGCTTCTTTCCCGTGAGTACCGCTGCATCGCCATCGACCATATGGGTTTCGGTTTATCCGACAAACCCGCCGGCTACGATTATTCTGTCCTTAACCACAGTATGACACTAAAAACATTTATACTGGAAAACGATCTGCATGACATAACCCTGGTTGTGCACGACTTCGGCGGGCCCATCGGCCTTTATTTTGCCTTGTGTCATACCGGGCGTATCAGACGGCTGATAATTATGAACTCATGGATGTGGAACTGTGCAACGGATCCGGGCTTTATACGGTTCAGCCGTGTACTTAAAAGCCCCCTCCTCCCATTTCTGTATAAGTACCTCAATTTCTCGGCGCGTTTCCTGATGCCTGCTGCCTTCGGCGACACCAAACTATCCAGGCACATCTTAAGACATTTTACCGCGCCTTTTGAAAAGCCATCCCATCGCCTGGGCACCGTGGCATTTGCAAAATCCCTGCTCAGTGACCAGGAATGGTTCGGGCAACTATGGGAGCAGAAGGAAAAGTTGCTCAACAAACCTGTGTTGTTCATCTGGGGCATGAAAGACCGCTTTACGACACCGGCTTACCTGGATACATTTATTTCCGGATTTCCGGAAGCCAGGGTGGTGAGGCTTGAGCATTGCGGACATTTTCCACTGGAAGAAGCATATGCGCGCGTAGCTTCAGAGATACAAGTGTTCATGACGGAAACACCGGCAAGATCTGTTGCAGATTAATCTCAGTCACGGATATACACCTCCCCTTTATAAGGGTGTATGGTCGAAAAGAAACGGTACCCTTCCACGTGCAAAAGGTAGTAGGTCATTATATCACACCAGCATATCTCTTCCTTAAATATCTCAAGGGAGGGTAATTTCCCTTTCTGACAGCTGTGCTCTTTGTCATAATTATAGCTGCCCCCATTATCGACGCACCATTTTTCAAACCTGATGAGTTCTGCCGGGTCCGAAAAAAGTATCTTGAAATGGGTTATTTCCTTGACTTCTTTCAGGTCATCATTAATGTAGTGATGATGTTTGTGCCTGTGCCTGATAATTTTAGCTGTATGCATGGGGAGATATGCTGTCAAAATTGAATCTTTTATATTGATTTTCCTTATATCCAAATCATTAAAAATTGTAATCTATCCATGTAAGCGCTTATGTTTTATGATCATACAAAAGCTACATAAAGAACGCCCGGAAATCGTTTGGATTTGAATAAAATTTCAGTGATATTTGCACTTAATTATCACAACCAGACAAGTGCTTGAAGAACAACAGATTAACGTTTTAATGCTATACAAAAAGTTCAGGCTTATTCTTTAAAAATTACTTTCTTAAAAAAAATTTATAATGATTGAAAGTTCAGGCTTCGGCCCTGACTTGAACCCTGTATTTCACAAAGTACTGGAAAACTCGTCAGACGTGATGGTGGTGATGGATAGCGGAGGCTTCTTTAAACAGGTCAACCAGGCCATTCAGGATATAACGGGCTACACACCTGATGAAGTGATAGGAAAAAGATACACGGAATTCCTTTCTCCTGAAAGTATCCCGTCAAGCGAGGAAGAGCGCTTGCTGATCATCGAAGGCAGGAAAAAGGCAACTGATTTTGAAAACAGCTTCATTCACAAAAAAGGGCACAAGGTGTATGTCAGCTGGTCGGCGTACTGGTCGCAGGAAGACCAATCCATTTATGGCATTGGGCGTGATATAACAGATCGTGTGATGATGGGCGGGAAACTCCGGCTGAGCGAAAAAAAATACCGTTCACTTTTCGAACAGGCTTCAGATGCCATCATGATCACTGATTTTGCAGGAAATTTCCTTGAAGTGAATTCAAGTTTGTGCCAGATGTTCGGCTATACAAACGAAGAACTTATGCAGATGAATATTGCGGAATTGCTTGAACCCGAAGAACTGGGACAAAGACCGATACGATTCGACCGCCTCAGGGAAGGAGAGCATATGTTCAACAGAAGAAATATGCTGCACAGGAATGGAGGCATCATCCCCGTGGAAGCGAATGTCAAAAAGCTGGATGACGATAGCATAGTAGCCATTGCAAGGGATGTCTCGTCACTCAGGGCTGCCGAAAACCGTATACGGGGGGATGAAGCGCTGTTCAGGGGTATTTTTGAAAATTCCCCGATCGGCATTTCCCTGATGTCCCTCGATAAAAAATGGATAATGGTCAACGATGCACTATGCGACATACTGGGCTATTCCCGCGAAGAGTTGCTCCGGCTTTCTTTTGCTGACGTGTCGCACCCTGATGATATTCCCGACAATTTTAAAGGTCTGCAGGACCTGATGAGCGGGGAAATATCTGTATACCGCACGCGCAAACGCTATATACGCAAAGACCGGTCGGTCATATGGGTCAGCCTGAATACCCTGCTGCAAAAGGATCATAACAACAAGGGACTCTATTTTATTTCGCAGGTAGAGAACATCACACTTCACAGGGAGAGCGAAGAGCGCTACAGGGCTCTGGTTGACAATGCCACGGAAGCGCTTGTGGTACTGGACGTTTACGGGGGCCGTTTCATCAGTGTGAGTAAAAGTGCGGAAAGCCTGTATGGCATGAGCCGTGAGGAATTATTGCAGATAGGCCCCATGCAGGTAAGCCCCGAATATCAGCCTGACGGCCGCTTATCTGCTGAGCTGGCGATGGAAAAGATAGGAATGGCCATACAGGGCGAAAAACCATTTTTTGAATGGACCCATCAACATAAGGATGGCCGGCTGATTCCCTGTGAAATAAGACTTGTGCGTCTTCCATCGGAGAACAGCATACTTATCCGCGGCAGTGTGATAGATATTTCTGAACGCAAAAAGAACGAGGCAGAAAAAGAGCTGATGAGGTATATGTTAAACGAGCGGGTCAAGGAACTGACAACGCTCTACAAGGCTGGTCAGATATTGCAGGACGAATCGCTGGGTATTCACCAGGCGCTTGAGCGCATAACGGATCTGATGCCTGAAGGCTGGCAATACGATTCGATAGCCGCGGCCCGCATACAATACGGCAATGCCTGCTTTTCAACGTCAGGTTACATGGATACACCCTGGAAGCAGGAATCTGCTTTCAATACCGTTGACGGCACCGGCGGCCTGATCAGCATAACATATCTTGAAGAAAGGCCGGCGGAAGCCGAAGGCCCTTTCCTGGCCGAGGAAAGAAAGCTTATCAATATGCTCGCCGAAATGATCCGCGTGTACATCAACAGGCGCCATGATGCCGAAGCACTTCAGAAATCAGAAGCCAACTTCAAGACTATTTTCGATACGACCGAAACGATCTATGTAATGACCGACAAAGATCTGCAGATCATTTCATACAATCATGCGGCATTAAAATTCGCACGGGAAGAACTGCATATTGACGACCCCTCGGATATGCAATTGAGCACTTATGTAAGGAACGACCGCGAGGAGCTGATCCATTCCATGATATCCGCTGCACTCCAGGGCAAGCCTGAACGTTTCGAGGCGGATTACAGGCAGCCTGACGGAAGAGTGAACTGGTATGATGTCAGGCTTGAGCCGGTGAACAATGAACATCAAGAGCTTATTGGTCTCCTGCTTTCCCTGGATAATATCACACACAGGAAACGTCAGCAGGAATATGTCGACGGGCAGATCGGTCTTCTGAAAGAACTATCTTACATAACTTCGCATGAATTAAGGCATGAATACGTAAAGCTTCATGGCGTTGTGAACCTTATCATGGATATTGAACACACGGATGAGGACATAAAAGACATAGTGAATAACAGCAGGGAGATATTTGACAGGCTGGATGAGTCGATCAGGAAGCTCAACGACAAGATCAATCTGTCGTTTTAAGGTGCTTAGGCTTTGTTAAGGCATGGATTTGGCCTCATTCCACCATGCATCCATCTGTTCAAGCCCAGCGCTTTTCAGGTCGATACCCGTTTCCTGAGCCCTTTTTTCGATATATTCAAAACGTTTCTTGAACTTCAGGTTGGTTTTTTCAAGCGCGTCATCAGGGTTGATGCCTGTAAATCTGGCATGATTGATCAGGGAAAAGAACAGGTCGCCCAGCTCTTCTTCCTTTTCCTGCAGAGTAACTGCATTCCTGTATTCATCCATTTCTTCTGTTACCTTGTCCCACACCTGTGCTTCATCAGGCCAGTCAAACCCAACCTGCGCGGCTTTTTCCTGCATGCGGTAGGCCTTTACAATACCGGGCATGGATACCGGAACCCCTGCCAATACCGATTTCTTCCCCTCTCCTTTTTCTTTCAGCTTGATTTGCTCCCAGTTCTGTTTCACTGTTTCCGAGTTTTCGGCCACCACTTCGCCATAGATATGCGGATGGCGCCTTATCAGTTTTTCACACAATTGCCTGATAACGCTTTCAATATCGTATTGCTTCTTTTCCGAGCCTATTTTGCTGTAGAACACTATATGCAGCAGAATATCACCTAGTTCTTTCTGTATCTCATCGGGATTGCCTGACAGTATGGCATCACTCAACTCGTAGGTTTCCTCAATGGTGAGATGGCGTATGGATTCGGTGGTTTGTTCGCGATCCCAGGGACATTTTGCCCTGAGCTCATCCATGATATCCAGCAAGTTCTTGAACGCTTCGAGGCGGGAATCGGTCTGCATGGTTCAAAATTACGCAAAAATACCGCCTTATGAAAGTTTAACACTTAGCGGAATATTTCAGCCGGGATTGGGCACTTTCCGAAATTTAGTCCTGACAGATGTCTGGATAAGTTCTAGGTTAAAACACGTATCCACCCTGCACAATCAACATATACAGGATAACTTCTCTTTTAATTTTGACGGATATGTACTATTTTCGTAGAAAATCGGAAAAAACGATTTTTTCCATATATTGACATGACAAGACTTTTACCCCTGCTGATCATATACTGCCTGGCTCTGCCCTTAAAAGCTGATCCTGCAGATTCTACGTATCTGAAAGACCCCTTTTTCAACAAACTTGTCAAAACCAATTCACAGGTACCTGTTTTTTACAATGAACAGGTCAGGAAACAGATAGGTGTATATATGAAGAATCTGAACAATGCTACGGCCATGCTGATCGGAAAAGCGCAGTATTATTATTCATTATACGCCCACAAGTTCGATTCGGCAGGCATTCCGAAACAGCTTTTCCTTGTCTGTGCCTCCAACAGCAATTGCGACCCGCTCTTTGCCGACCAGGACGGCGCCAGCGGCATGTGGACATTCAGCTATGCAATCGCCAAGAAATATAACCTGGCAACTAACAGCTATATCGATGAACGAAGAAATCCCGAAAAAAGCGCTGACGCGGCAGTGAGTTATTTTAAAGACCTTTATGTGATATACCAGGACTGGCTGAAAACACTTGTGGCTTTCCGCACCGGGCCCATCAATATGAACATGGCCATCCATAAGGCCAATAACACGCTGGATTATTCGAGAATACACAACATGCTTTCACCCGAGTATCAGAATGCCGCTGTTAATTACATGGCTTTCTGGTATATCTGGAACTATTATGCCGACCACAGGATAATCCCCGTAAAATACAGGCTCCCGGACACCGACACCATACAGGTGCAGAGAGAAATCGGTTTAAATGCCATTGCGTACAACCTCAATATTTCCCAGGATGTTCTAAGGCTCGCGAATTCCGAACTGCGCATTGATATAGTGCCGGTTTCATACAATTCCAAAGGTCTCAGGATCCCGAAAGACAAGGTCGCTGAATACCATGAAAAGCTGAACATACTTTTCCCTCCTGCTGTTACTGTTGTTGACACCACGGTCGGCGACTCGCTGATCATGGATAACTCCCTGCTTGTGAAACCGGTCAAGCCCGGGGAAGACACTGTACAGCCTCGAGAAGACGAAGAGGAGGAGAATCCCAGGGCTCCAAAAAAAGAATCCAAAACCACGGTAATTACCTATGTGGTAAAAAAGGGCGACGGCCTGTTGCTGATCGCCGACCTGTTCGATTGCAGAACCAGCGATATCAAGAAATGGAACGGCATGAAAAGGGATGCCATTTACAGGGGCCAGAAACTGAAGATACATGTCAGCAAGAACAAGGTGGCCCAATACAAAAAGATTAATACCATGACTCTGGCCCAAAAGAAAAAACTCGCCAAACGGAGTTGATATGCCCTATTTTCAATGTTTTTACAAGCTGGCAATCCTGTCTTCACTACTGGTTTCTTGCGGCAATAATGCCCAGGACAGCGCCGTATCGCCTTATGCAATGGAAATACATCTGCAGAGGGCCGCAAAAGACGAGCGGATGGTTAGCGACCGGGTTATTGAACAAAACAATGCCGCAGACTTTAAGGGCCTCAAATACTACGAACCTGATTCCATATACAGGATAAAAGCTGAAATCGAATGGTTAAATGGCGATTCCGTGGTATTTCAAACCAATTCGGAGCGTTCGCCCGTCTATTTCAAATTGTTCGCTGTAACCTTTAAAATAGCTGATTCCGCGTGCCGCCTTACAGTCTATTCTGAAGACAGGGACGGTAAAACAGGGCTGTTTATACCTTTCAGGGACAAGACAAATACCAGCGAGACATACGGCGGGGGGCGCTATATTGAGATGCCCTATTCAGGAGAAAAAGAATACCTGGTGATTGATTTTAACAAGGCTTTCAATCCTTACTGCCACTATAACCACGGGTACAGCTGCCCTGTTGTTCCGGTGGAAAATGTGCTGCATGTGCCTATTCCTGCAGGTGAGAAAAAACTGTATGATTAGGCTCCCTACCTGTGTTTGGGATTCGGGAACTCGATCGAACTTATCAGCTCGCGCAAAGAATCATACGTTTCGAACCCCGGTTCTTCAAGGAATTCCTTCGTAACCCACCGCACTTCGGTGATGTGCTCTTCGACCTGTGGCTGTACGGAAATGTCTCCCCAGGCAATCATTTTATACCAGGCCGTTTTTTTCAATATCCAGCGCCCTTTCAGGAAATACACATGATATGTATTGGCCAGTTTTTTAAGTATGCCGAGGAAATTCAAACCGCATTCTTCATGCACTTCCCGCAAAGCCGCCAGTCTCTGGTCTTCGCCCGGCTCTATCTTTCCTTTCGGAAGATCCCACAAACCCAGGCGCTTGATCAGCAGCAATTCGCCCTGTTCATTGAACACAATGCCGCCCGCTGCCTTGATCACTTTAAACTGTTTCCTGAATTTTGAGAACAGCGCCGCAGGTTTGGATGTAACAAAGACAATGCGTTTGCCGCCCTTGAAAGTGCCGGAAGTGATCTTCTGTATGACCTCCTCCAGGTCTGAGGGTTCGTACACTGCATCCCCCTTGCTGTGGGCAAGTTGCTTATTACTTGTGATTGTAAACGCATGCTTGTTGATGAATATTTTATAGCTTTGCTGCGTCATGGTATCAAAAGAGATCAGTGCAAAAATAGCACAATACTTATTAGAATGCGAAGCTGTCAAACTAAATGTTGAAAACCCGTTCACCTGGACAAGCGGCATGCGTTCACCGGTATACTGCGACAACAGGGTCACCCTGTCATTTCCGCATATCCGTAAATATATCACGCAATGCCTGTCAGATGTGATCAGGCAAAGATATTCTGAGGCCGGAGCGATTGCAGGTGTTGCCACAGCCGGCATTCCACAGGGGGCTCTTATCGCTGCGGAACTGGACCTGCCTTTTGCATATGTAAGGTCGGAGGCTAAAAAGCATGGCCTGAAAAACAATATTGAAGGACGTCTTGAAAAAGGCTCCAGTGTTGTCGTAGTGGAAGACCTTATCAGCACGGGCAAAAGCAGCCTGAAAGCCGTGGAGGATCTGAGAGAGGCAGGAATTAAGGTAGCAGGGCTTGTATCCATCTTCAATTACGGCTTCCCTGAAACGGCGGAAAAGTTCGCTGCTGCAAATTGTGATTTTGTTTCGTTGTGTGATTTCAACACCCTGGCAGAGCAAGCTGTTTCAAGCAATTATATTCAAGCATCCGAACAGGCAAAAATCGCCGAATGGAGCAGGAATCCGCAGGCCTGGAGCGATGCTGTATCTATGAACTGAGCGTATGTCCATAAATGTCCGTCCAGCTACCATCGACGACCATCCCGTTTACCCGAATTCGAGCAGGGTTTGGTAA
>CALMKH010000026.1 GCA_937867025.1 uncultured Bacteroidota bacterium
TGGATTTGCTGATCAGGTGCAGACCTTCACCCGCAGCTACAGCATGACCGATGATACTGAAGTCTGTCTCGTTTTTGATCTTTTCGTAATCCGCCTGGGGAACGGTGAAAAGCAATTCGTAATCTTCGCCGCCGTTCAGCATGGCCACTGTCGGGTCAATGCCGAGATCGATGGCGCGCTGGTATGCCAGGGGATCGATCGGCAGTTTGTCTTCGTATATGGTAAACCCCACACCGCTTTGTTTGGCCAGGTGGTGCAGCTCGCTTGAAAGCCCGTCGCTGACATCGATCATGGAAGTCGGTTGTATGCCGAGTTCAGCCAGCAGGGCAATGACATCCACCCTTGCTTCCGGTTTCAGCTGCCGCTGTATGAGGTAATCGTTTCCTTCCAGGTCAGGCTGGAAATCCGGTTTTTCCATAAAGATCCGTTTTTCCCTCTCAAGTATATGCAGTCCGAGATAGGCCGATCCGAGGTCGCCGCTTACCAGTACCAGGTCCCCTTCATTGCATCCGCTGCGGTATGCGACTTTCTCGCGTGAAACTTCCCCATAACAGGTGATGCTCAGGGTAAGACCCTTGTTGCTGGAGGTTGTATCGCCACCGACCAGGTCGACCTTGTAAGCGTTGCAGGCGGCATATATCCCCAGGTACAGCTCTTCCACAGCTTCAAGTGAAAACCTGTTGCTGAGCGCTATGCTTACCAGGATATGCGTCGCTTTTCCATTCATGGCCGCGATATCGCTTACATTGCTGGCAACGGCTTTATAGCCTAAATGTTTAAGGGGCGTGTAAGCCAGGTCAAAATGTGAGCCTTCCACCATCATATCGGTGGTAAGCAACTGAAGGGTTTCACCCTGCCCGACAACAGCGGCATCATCGCCCACACCTTTTATGGAGGTGGTATGATGCAGCCTGACATGTTTTGTAATATGATCAATAAGCCCGAATTCTCCAAGCTGGCCCAGTTCTGTCCTTGCACTGTTCTCAAACATAACGTCACAAAGTTAGGTTTTTCAGGACGGAAAAAAGCAAAAAAAAGCCCGTAGCCGGATCATATCCGGGCTACGGGCTATCTTAAAAGCGGTACCTTAGGGATTGTATACCGTCACCGGTATGCTGCAGTTATAAATCAGTATGCCGGGGGCGCAATCGCCGTTCTTCACATCTTTCTGGTATTTCACGGAAAAATTGATGGTGGAATTTCCGGTAGTGGATGTGGTGTGCAAATCGTTTACAAGGCCTATCGGCAGAAGTCCGTCCGAGTCAATGGCCTTAACCGTGATATCAAGCGGGTTGCTCACGCAGATCTTATATTCTTTTCCGGCTGTTTTGATCTTGTTTTGAATATTGATGGTCTTTTCAGGATTTGTAGCGTCTTCCATTGCAAAAGTCACAACATAATGTGTATTGGCTTTAAGGGCAACTCCGGAGATGCTGGATTCTTTGGGTCCGGGTCCGTCCGGATCCTCAATTGCGCCTACCTCGGCTGCAGAGTCAACAGGATCGCTGAAAAAAACATAAAAATTGGTAATGGTATCCTGCGGGGTGGTAAAGGCTTTTATAGGATCAGGGGTTGTAACGGGCGAATCCTCCTTTGAGCAGGACGAAAAAAGGATAACCATGGCTGTTGCCAGCACGGACATTAAGTTGAATGTTTTCATGTATTTTGTGTATGTGTGTGATGCCGACCTATTGGCAAAAAACATGCCAAGGTACCTATACCCACGACCAAGAGTTTTTTAAATCACTGATTATTAAGGTCAAATAATTATACAGATTATTTTAACCTATTTCAAGTTTAAGAAAATAATCAGGAAAGATTTATTCGGCTTCCGCTTCGACGGCTTCCACTTGCGGAACCATTCTCTTTAAAAGATTTTCAATGCCGGCTTTCAGTGTAAAGGTGGAAGAAGGACATCCGCTGCAACTGCCTTTCATTACCACTGTTACAACACCGTCCTTGAATGATTTGAAGCTGATAGCTCCGCCGTCCATTTCCACCGCAGGTTTTACGTGGTCATCCAGCAGGCGCTTTATTTTGGTTTCTATCTCACCTTCTTCTTCCGCTGTCAGGTGTTTGGTATGACTGATGATCTCCTTGCCGCTTTCTATGTAATCCTTGATAAACTCCCTGATAGGCGTGATATGCTCCACCCACTGGACGTCAGGCAGTTTGGTGATGGAAATGAAATTGTTCATGATGAATACACCATTGGCAAAATCAAATGTATCAAAAATAGCCACTGCAAGCGGTGAATTGCCTTCGGCTTTCTCGCGGCTGCGGTAATCCACGCTGTCATTAGGCAATATCATCTTGCTGACAACGAATTTCATGCTGTCCGGATTTGGCGTGGCTTCTGCGTATATGGTTATAAAATCGCTCATTGAATTTATTATTTAGAATTATTCTACAAAGATACGGCCTAAAATGGTAAATTCATATAATTTTAGCCTATACGTTCTTATGCGGGATAATATTTAAATAAATACATTGTCATAAAATTAAAGTATCTTTGTTAAGCCATGCGAAAGGCGCTTTCACTGTTAATACTTCTGTCTGCCGCTGTGAGATCCTCAGGGTGTCCTATGTATCCTTTGCTGAACAATATAACGTTGCATGGAGCCTATGTCCCCGGGCAGAAAACCATGCTCCTTGGACTGGAATGGGATAAGGCAGGGCCCGGTCGTCTGTTTTTCTATCGTTCCCTGGCCGTTAATTATCATTTGAACGATCCTTATCAGCTTAAATCCATTCAGTTGGGTGTGGGAAATGTTATGAGGTTTACATCGCCGGTCATTCTTTGTCCTGCCATAGGGGTTTCTCATTATTCCGGAGCAGAGAGGAACAGGACACATTTCACATATGGACTGAATCTGCACCTTCATTTACAGGATAACAGGAAATGGGTCAACGGGAGAATAAAGTTCTCGTATCAGAGATTTACTGGTGCAGGAACGGATATAAAATCAAGACACCTTTTCACTGCTGGGCTGGGAATAACACTTAACAGCTTGAAGTTCACACATTATAAAAATGTTGTTGACCCTTACACGATAGGTGGATGTCCAAACTTTTAAAAAAACCTGAAACAAAGCCCGAACTCTGTAGCCGTACCCACAATGCGGGTGGAATAATTTTGCCCTTCAATAAGCTTGCTGCCCTTGCCGGGAGAGGCCTCACCTGCGTATGTGCTTACCATGACGAGGGCTCCAAGCCGTTTCCAGAAATAATAATTGATTTTGGTTCCCATCCGCACAATGCCTCCTTTGGCGGCATAATCAATTTTATTCTCTCCGAAATCCGACTTGAAATTAACCCCGAAAGCTCCAACCGACCCGTAAACCGACCAGTCGGTTCTCCTTCCGGAATACAAATGGTAATTCAGGTCGAACGTAAACTCGGTGGTTTTTATATCTACAGTTTGGCCCTTGCTTGGCTTGAAACCGTAATAATCCATGGCGTTAACGGTAAAGAGATCATTGCCTGAACTGAATCCTATTCCCCAACGCCTGGTCAAACCGTATTCAATTATAAACGGATCGCGTACCCCATCGAGTTCTTCGTTGAACCTTACGGTCGGATTCAGTCCGCCAGTACCTGTAGAATAATCCGCCGTCGTGCTGCCTCCGGAAAGACTGAGCACTAAAGCGCCTTTATGAAAAGCCTTTGCCTGGGCCATTACGGATGAAGAAGACATGCAGATGGCAAAAAACATCGATAAAATGAGACCGTATTTTGTTTTCATATCAAGAATGGTTTAAACAAAGATAAAGATTTTCAAAATATCCCTCATATTATTAAATTATATTTTCCTGATTATCGAAAGTAGACTTACCACAAAAGCGCCAGCGCTTCCCGGTTCCTTCCTTCGGACAGCAATTGCCGTGCTCTTACAAGCCTGTCAGCGTCTTTGTTGGCTTCTTTTGCGGCCTGTGATTCTTCCCGTGTCGGAGCTGTTTCCGAATTGCCCAGCATACCCAGCTCATTCCCTGTCAGATCATTGCTCAGCCGTATATGCTCAGGCAGGGCATCCACACCGATTCCACAGGTTGTCAGGGGTTTCACGAGTTCGAACAGGGCATTGCCGTTCGCCCTGCAGTACCAGTCGCCGCCCATCCTTGCCACAAGATCGATCTTGGTCTGGTCGATGGCTCCATGCTCATTGAGTTTCGATTCGTCGATATGCAGTTTCAGCACCCTGCACACGATCAGATTGCCGGCGCCCCCTCCGTTCCCCAGCTCTATCACCTGCTGCACTTCACATTCAAGCTGTACAGGACTCTCCTTGACCCTTGCGGGCTTCACCAGGTCGGAATCGACAGGGGTGAAACCTGTTTTGACAAATTCATCAACCCCTTTGGGGAAAGGGGAGCTGGCAAGAGAAACCTGGTGCACCATGTCATAGGTCACCACATTGATCACAACCTGGGGAACTTCCTTGACATTGTCATGAGTGTGCTTGGTCTCGCCCGTCCTCCCGCTCCTGGCAGGAGAAAAAATGAGAATGGGAGGATTTGCGCTGAATACGTTAAAGAAACTGAAGGGCGCCAGGTTGCGGTTGCCATCCTTATCCACCGTACTGGCAAAACATATGGGTCTAGGTCCAATACAGCCGAGCAGGTATTGGTGAAGTTTGGGCACTGTAAGTTCAGAGGGTAAAACAGAAAGCATGAGGCAAAATTAATCATTGAGATTGGATAAACGGGAATGGGCGCTTGAATTGTTTGATTAAATGATTGAGAATTCAGTTTGGGCGCCTTTCCGTGCCCTGTGGCTTCGCTTCGCTGCGGCCCTGTGGCGTGGCAAAACTGCCACAGGGGCCAGGCCGCCGGTCACCGGGGCGCGGAAATCCAGATACTAGAAGCGGTCTCAAAAGTCCTCTCTATAGCTATCATAACTTAATGTTTGTTTTCAGGACTTCCCGTGTTGGCTAGTCACCAACGAAATACTTACATGTAAGTCTTGCTCAAGACTAACAAAAAGACGTATTGAGTTCATACGATACATTATCGATGGCAATACAGATCCCTTACTCTTTTCAGTATTGAGAAAGGCTTCGCTTAGTTCGCTAAACAGAGCCATTGCTCAGGACTTGCGGAGTATCTAAAGTTGAAGTTTAATCTAGAAGATCAAAGGGTTCGGGAATATACGTCATTCGGAGGAACGCGCTTTCACACGGTGTGGTGACGGCAGGCGAACAAAAGCCCGGGACCCATCGTGATAGCGATAGCTCATCACAGCTGGGTGGGATTTTGGAGCCTGCCGGCATGGCTTTGCCAAACAGCGGGTGTGCGCGCAAGGTTTTTCTTTTGCCTTCTTTTCTTTTTTAGCAAAAAGAAAAGAAGGTAAACATTTTCCGGATATGGAAGATTATTTGCTTGTTTAAAGCATACAATTCAAAATGAAGAATATAATCATCTCTAGGCAAAAATGTTTATCTGTGAGCAAATAAGTCCATTAATCATTTAATAAATAAGGCCGTAACCGGACTTGTGAGACCGCTTCTAATAACTATTAACTAATAACCGATAACTTTCCCCTATAACTTCCCTTCACCCGATTGCGTATCTTTGCAGTTCGAATGGCAAAGGTCGTTGTAGGTTTAAGCGGGGGCGTGGATTCCTCGGTAGCGGCATATCTCCTGAAGGAACAGGGGCATGAGGTGATAGGCATGTTCATGAAAAACTGGCATGATACAAGCGTTACCATCAGTGACGAGTGTCCGTGGATAGACGACAGCAATGACGCCATGCTGGTTGCTGAAAGCCTTGGCATTCCGTTCCAGGCCATAGATCTGAGCGAGGAGTACAGAAAACGCATAGTCGATTACATGTTCGCAGAATATGAGGCTGGCCGGACCCCAAACCCGGATGTGCTGTGCAACCGCGAAATCAAATTCGATGTATTCCTCAAGGCCGCCCTGAACCTTGGGGCGGACTTTGTCGCTACCGGGCATTATTGCAGAAAAGGCGAAACGGAAACGGCAAACGGCAGGCAATACCGTTTGCTGGCGGGGAAAGACAAGAATAAAGACCAGAGCTATTTCTTGTGCCAGGTTACACAGGAACAATTGTCAAGGGCCTTATTCCCCATTGGCGAGCTGACAAAACCTGAAGTTAGGGAAATAGCGCACCGCCTGCAGCTTGCAACAGCTGGTAAAAAAGATTCACAGGGCCTGTGCTTCATAGGTAAAGTGCGTTTACCCGAGTTCCTGCAACAGCAATTAAAACCGAAAAAAGGAAATATCATTGAAATTGATACAAATTCCGTTTTATATAAAAAACCTATATATGCGGGCGGAGAAGCGCATGGAGAGAACGATCTCAGGGAACTGACAAACGCTGTAAAATACCATGAAACGGATGGGAAGAAAGTAGGCGAACATAACGGGGCGCATTATTATACGGTCGGTCAGAGAAGGGGGCTGAACGTGGGCGGAAAAGCCGAAGGACTTTTTGTGCTGGCTACAGACACCATAACCAACACAGTGTATGTGGGAATGGGTGAACACCATAACGGGCTTAACCGCAAAGGTCTTTTTATTCCAGAAAAAGATATACATTGGATAAGGGAGGACCTTGCCTTACAAAACGGCGAGGTGGCTGATTATCTCGTCAGGATACGCTACAGGCAGGCTCTGGTGAAGGCAAGTCTTCATAAAAGGGAAGAAGGGCTTTATATCCTGTTTGAAACGCCTGTCAAGGCTGTTGCACCCGGCCAGTTTGCCGCGTGGTACCATGAGGATGAACTGGTTGGCAGTGGAGTGATCGGGTAATAGAATCGGTCACTTTCCAGGACGGATGACCTCCCCCCCAGCAGTGCCGGCGACAAGGCGCCCAATAAAAATAGGTAATCAAAACAAAAACGGCAGGAATAAAAAAGTGGTTAGTGAATCTTTCACTAACCACTTTTCACTAAATACTGATCACTTCTTTACTCGCAGGCTTTTTTCACAAACTCTTCCCATTCCTCATCAGGAACGTATTGAAGTTTCGGGGTTTTCCAGTTGCCTGTCAGGAAATTGCTCTTGAGCTGATTTCCTTTTCCTATCCATGCGTAGCGTTTTCCGCCTTCGATGACGTAAGCCATGAATACATGCTCCTTGTATCCTTTTTTATCTTTTTTTGCAATATCGGGTTCATTGACGGAGTGTTTTCCCTTATTCTTGACAAACCTGGATATCTGCGTGGTGTTCTCATCCTTTAATCCATAGATCACCATTACATTTTTGAATTTCCTCGTTTTTACAGTCACTTTCTTAGGACCTTTTCCAGCTTCTTCACTTTCTTCTTTCGCTACGCCTTTTTTACCGTTTTTGCTGTCGTTTGGTGTCAGTTCCACCAATGAATAGAAACCGGTAAACGGTACTTCAAATACCCAGTATTCGCAGTTTACAAGACCTTCGCAGGCATTATTAAAAACAGCCTTGTTGCTCCATGAAAGGAAATTGTCCTTTTTGGTATCGGCATACAGCACTGCATATTGTTTGCCTTCATGTGCAGGATATTTGCTTTTAGGGATCATCAGCATGACCTTGTTCTTCTTGTTCATGATCATGTCGGCGCTGTCATTTTTCTGTGAAACGTTGAAGTCTATAAACTTCATGATTTCCCTGTCATATTTGGAAACTTCAGGCACGTCGCCGACGCCCGGCAGCAGGAACCCGTTGCAGAAGTTAAGGAATTCGTTCGGGAAGAGGTCGTCGAGGACCTGTACCTGTGTGCTTTCAGCATCCACTTTCTTAAAGGCGGCGGCATTCAGCAGCAGAATGGATTTTTCCGATCCGAAACGGGCAAGCGTATTATTCTTGTCCGGAGTCTGGAGTCCTCCGAAAGGATCGTCGGCAGTGCAATAACATGAAGGCCATGTTTTGGCCACATTGTAAAACACATTCAGGTCTTTCATTGAAAACGATTGAAGGTCGCAGTTTTCGCCATTGGCACCGGTTGAAACGCCAATGTTAAGTATGTTTCCATCAACCTGCTTCCAGGTCATAGGCTGTTTTTTGTCTTCAATACCTTTATAGAGGTTATAGCCGCTTTCAGAATTGGTCTTTGGCAGGTTGATGGTGATAGGCTGGATAGACTTTACAGCTTTTCCTTTATACGTGGCACTGAGCCTGACAACACTATTGCTCAGCAGGTTGTTGCCCTTGTCATCCTTAAAGCTGATATTATATTTTTTTGCATCCGCGGCGGTATTGATATATTCTATTTTAAAATTTATCTCATCATTGTTGAAGCCTTCAAATGTATTGGCCTTCACCATGGCAGTCACACAACCCGACTTGATCAGGGTATCGCGGTCGGGACGCGCCATGTACAGCACAATATCCACCCTTCTCATCTCATTGAGATCAGTTTCCTTGCCGGTCACTTTTTCGCCGAGGCTGGAAGTAGACACTTTATTTTTGTAATGCTGGAGGTTTTTGCTGAGAATATATCCGGCAACAGTATCGGTCCTGCTATCCGAAAGTATCATATTGGCTTCAGCGCCGCCTGTCGTATCGGCATAACCACTTATCTGGATGCGCCTGATATTGGTTTGGGTGGATAGGATCTGGACAACGGAATCAAGTACCTTGTAATCGTTAGGCTTGATCTTAGACTGGTTCACATCAAAATACACGCTGAATTTTCTGGAGGTTTCCGAAGGTTTTGCAGGTTGCGGTTTTGTTCCCGGGTTTCTTTGTCCTGGTGTTTTGCCCTGCTGCGCCTGTAACTGGAATAAGCAAATGTTAATAAGAATAAGTAAAACAAATTTTACTGATGGAGATTTTTTCATGCAGTGCAAAAATAAATAATTTTTCTGAATAACATGTGAATTAAATCCTTTGCTGACAAGACTCTTGAGCATATTTACACAAATCTTTTTCAAGCCATTCAGCAGTAAGGATTTCTTTTCATTAAACTAAGTTTTTACCGCTATATTATGCTGTTCAAAATCCTCAAAAAAGGCATAGTTTTGGCGAATTTTTAATCATTAAAAAATATTTAAATAATTTTAGATATGATGCAAAATATATCGACTACAATTAATTTAATAGTCAGAATTTAAGCAAAAAATAGTTTCTGAACGCCTATATTTGAAACAATGAAAATGTTGGTATGGACATCCGCGACGGCCTTGCTGTGTTCATGCGTTGTGCAAAAAGTGACAGAACCACCACCTGTCATCCGTTTCAAGTCTGTCAGCAACCATAGTGATACGTTTTCGAGGGCTAATGTGCGTTTTGTGTTCAGCCCTGGAACCTGTGAAGAACTGAACTTAAGGAATGCCAAAGGCGATTCGGTGCCTGTGGATAATACGGGAAAGGCGCGGGATCAACCTCACTGTTATTGCAGTGAATTTACAGATCATAACGTTGTGATGCGGTTTAGCGAGCCTTATAAAGGGAAAACGCTTTATGTGGACATGCGTCCGGACGGGAGTATCATGCTGAAAGCGGACGAATGCCAGAAATTTCTTTACAAGGTGAATCAGAAATGGGGCGACACCATACCTTCCGTCATATGGCAGGAAACGCATCAGGCTACCGGGATGTTCTATATTTTCATTGCGGAACATTCTTCGGTATACCCGTACTACAAGCCTGGTACGCTTGACTCGTTTGCTTTCGACCTGAATGCATTCTGCAGTGCCTCTGAATCGGAGGAGGAAAGGAAAAACAACCAGGAGCTCTTTGAAAAATTCCTCCGGGTTCATATCACGCCTAACCCGTTCTCAGAGAATTTTGAAATGACCATTTTTCTTGAGAAGATTCGGCATTTGTTTACAGAAGCGCCAGTAATTCTCACCTTTTATGATGATACGGGGAATGAACTGCAATCCCAGCCGGTGGAATACGAAAAAACCTATACATTCAGGTTTCCTGACACAGAGAAGGGAAAGATGCTATACTACAAGATAAGGTCGGAGTATTACACAATAGGAGGGAAAGTATTGAAGAATTAGCAATAACAGATTTTATAAACACCGCTGCGCAGCAGTCCGTCAATCCACAAAGTGGATTGAATTCCCATCTATCCTGCGTATGCAATGCGCAGTCCCTTCGAGCAGCCATAATCTTCAGAATTACTCAAGATACTTCACAATATATTGTACCCCGTGCTCATTCAGCAGTGATATTAACTCTTCCCGTGATGAGGTATTTATATGATGCATTTCCTGTCGTTCGATATAGGCGATTAACCGGTCTCTTTCCTTAATAGTGTATGTAAAGGCACTATATCCGATTGCCCAGGAAGAGAATTCCGGAAACAGTCCTTCAGCCCTGATGTACATTGCTGAAGCAATTTTGATATCCTTTACCAGGGATGCCAGTGCAACTGAAGGATGCAGATCTGTGGCAATATGGATATGGTCTTCAACACCATTGATACAATAGACGCGACATTTTTTATTAATAAGTATCCCATGGATATAATTGAATAGTTGCGGTCTGTTTTCACGTAAAAGGACTTTCTCCCGATATTTGGTCGCGAATATGATCTGGTAAATAATCTGGGTATACGATGACATACAAAGTTTTT
>CALMKH010000027.1 GCA_937867025.1 uncultured Bacteroidota bacterium
ATCCGACAAATATCAGAAACAGAAAACATTTTTTAGTGTGAATGGTTCCTCACTATCTACTGACTACTAACTACTGTCCACTACTCTCCTCCTTATTATTCATTATTACTTATTAATTCCATAAACCTTGCATCCATCTCATGGTCGGAAATGAACAGTTCACGTAAGGAAATGACAACTTTTGGTAAGGAAATGAAAAGTTCATGTCTGGAAATGAAAAGTTCATGTATTCGCGTGACAACTTTTGGTAAGGAAATGACAAGTTCGTGTATGGAAATGGAAAGTTCATGTAATCGCGTGACAACTTCATATAATCGCATGAAAAGTGTGTATAACGAAATGATCAGTTCAGGTGATGGAATGAAAAGTCATTTCGTTGCGGGAAATGCTTCGCTGATTTAAATACCTACTCACTAGGTGTAAAAGCGTATTTTGTACGTAAAATACCTAGTAATCAGCAACTTGGCAGTTGCTTGGCAGCATATTTGCTTTAGGTCTGGCATGCTGAAACTGTATCTTAAAGAACTGCTCCAGGCAAAAGGTTATGAAGCCAGACAAAAGGACCTGATGGAAATGGGTTTTGTACGGTTCCATGCAAAACAGCTCCTCGATGAAGATATGAAAAGTATAAAACTGGAACACCTGTTCCTGTTATGCGCCCGTTTCAACTGCACACCGGACGACCTGTTCAATTTTGTTCCTGGGAAATCCGGGAAACTGCCGGAAGATCATCAGCTGTGGTCGCTCAGGAAGGACCTGGAATCCCACAGGCCGGCCGAGGAGCTCAAGATGCTCAGTCTCGCCGAACTAATGGAGGTGTCAAACTACCTGAAAAGCAGAAAAGGAAAATAAAACAAACAAAACCATTTAATATATATCATATGAAGTCAAACTTTAACGACAAATTGGGCATGTACCACAAAGTGATCGGGTACATCAGGCTGCATCCGTCCGAAACCTCAGGCATTCCTGTCATAGCAAACGGTCTGCAGGAACTCGAGCAGGTGGTAACGGACATTTTAGGCACGGCCGGGCAGGCGAGTCTCGACCTGACAGGATTCACAGAACAGAAAGGCAGGCTGAAAGAGGACCTGGTCAACCTGGTGTCGGGCATCAGCAATGTGTACATGACAGTGACTGCCCATAACAGGGCTAACCTGGTAAAGTTTACCAAATCGTTCGGTGTTCTTGGCAAACTGAGGGACAATGAACTGTACATTTACGCCGTTCAGCTGGCGGCTGCATGCAGACCGATGATCGCCGACTTCGTGCCTTTCGGTGTCAATGCCGAAAAGCTTGACCGAATGGTGTCGCTGACGCAGCAGTTCCTGACCGCCAAAGAATCCCCGAAGATCAGGGTCAGCGTGCGCAAGGCCAACAATGAAAAACTGCCTAAGCTGTTCATGCGCGCCGACGATATTCTGCAAAGCCGTATCGATGTGGCTATGGAACAGTTCAGGACATCCATAAGCACCCTGTACGACGGTTACTGGAATGCCCGCAGCATCGACCAGACAGGCAGCAGGTCGGCCCCCGACCTTGAAGGCGATGTGGCCGCCGGCACGATTCACGAAGCCGCCGAGCTGGCATACAATGCATCCAGGGAGTTCAGGATCAAAAACAGCGGACATGTCACCATGTATGTCAGTCTGAGTTCCGACAGAACAAAGATGGAAGGCAATGTCGCCACCGTTGAACCCGGTCAGTCCATCACCCGCAAATCGTCCACGCTAAATGATACACCCGCCAACTTCCTGCTCATCGAAAACCGGGACAAGAATTTTCCCGTATCATACAGCTTGATAATTGAGAACTGAGCCCTGAAAGGGCGATCTCATGAGCGGTAGCGAATAATGAGGGAGACGGGACAATTAATAATGAATAATTGAGACTCCGAAAGCTTTCGGGGGAAGCCATTGCGCGCGTAGCGCGTAACCAAAATCAACTCCCCCTTTGAAGGGCAACTATGGCGAAGAGCCACAAGTGTAGTTTTCAGAAATTTATTGCTTTTATTTGTCTTTCTTTTTGAGTCCACGAAGTTTTGACAACAAGTTTTCGTATTGATATACGGCTTTTAAAATTTCTTTTGTGAATTCAATTGAGACCTCGATTTCCTCCTTACCTACTTCTGTAAAGGTTTGAGATTCGATATGTGCAGCATCATTCCCTAATAGTCTTAGTTCATCCATTCCGGAAATTAATTCCTGAGGAACAACAATTAGTTTTGCTAAGGCTTGAAGCCGTTTTTTGAGATTTCCTCCCTCAGCACCCCTATTTTCACAAACCTCTTCAAGAGTTTTCCTAATCATTATGGCTGAAGCTATGAAACAATTATTGGAGTGACAGATAATCGCCTCTTCAAATGCCATTAAAACATTTTCTGGTATATTATTCTTATCAAAAGCTATATTCCTCGGTGGATAAGTAAATACCAATCCATCGGAAGTTTGAATGTAAAAAATATGAATTACACATGCAGGATTAGGACATTTCCTTTGCCCGTACCATATACGGGCAATACTATCGTAAACGTCGTGTGGAATAATAGTATCTAATGTTCCAGCATGTCCACATGCTGGACATTGAATGGTAATTCTTGGGTGATCTGTTCTCGCAGAGCAACTCACCGATACCTTAATATTCATACTATAATTTATTTATAGCAATATTAATATCTTTATAATTGTAATCCAATAAGATTATGAATCAGGAAAATACAACAAGTACTGAAATCCTCTCATGTGATTAATATATTTAGCATTTTCAGCGTAATTAAGAATTTTATCCAAGTATGCATTGAAGATAGCCTTAGCCCCATTTCTGCCATGAACTTGCTGAAAAGCGATCTGCCGGACATATTGTGCAAGGTTTTTAGGACTTATATAGATATGTGTTCCCTTAAATGATCTTTTGGTCTTTGCCCAAAGACTTTCCAACTTATTTGTTGTATAACCTTGTGGAGTTACATATTGACCTTTTGAGTGATTTACAATATAACGTTTCTTGAAGTGCTTTTTTAAACCCCAATATCCTCCAAATCCGTCTGTTATTATGGTTGAATTCTATGAACGCGATGAGAATATTACCACTTAATTTCTTGAATTCTTTACGAGTTGTAGCATCTCTAATTTTAGTCGTCATTCGAAACGCGGCCTTACATGAAATTCCATGATAATCTGCAATTTCTGCAGAGGAAACACTATTCTCTGAATTCGTGAACATAAATATCGATTTTAACCAAGTCCTAACAGGAAGTTTTGTGTTTTTAATCCCCCTAGAGATTTGTTTTTTTATGCTAATTTCTTTCCATTTCATTTCGATTCATTAATCATGTATTTTTGCTTCAACCTAATAAACGCTTATGATAAAAAAGGATGAATTTTTGAATCAAGTCAGAGATCGTTTTGCCAATCCTCTCTTTCTTTCCTTTATATTTTCCTGGATTGTGATAAATTGGAAAATTACTGTAGCCTTAGTATGGTACGATAATGTCCAGATAAAGAATGAAGGTTATATATCTGTTTATGATTTCATAAGTAAGAATCTTAATTCATGCGATGCAATATGGGTACCTCTTGGAATGGCATGTGCATACACCATAGGTTATCCTTTTGTTAGAAGTATTATTCAAGCAATACAGAGTTTAGCTTTTCGATTTGGGGAGTTTTTAGATTATAAAGTACTAAAAGGAAGTAAAATAGATATGAATAAATATCTTAAATTGAAAGAAGAATATACGTCGAAGGCCCAAAAACTGCATTCTCTCATTAATGAAGAAAGTGAAAATATTGAGAAAATAAGAGAATTAAATGACAAAAATGCCCAGTTACAAGATAGTCTTAATCAAAGTAAAATGACCTTAAATAATCTAAATGAAAAAGAAGTAAAATCCAAAAATATGAGCATGTTAAATGGTTATTGGCACAATAACTTTTCTGGAACTGGGGGAAGAGGAAAAGAAACCGTAAATATACTGAATCACATGTATTTAGTATATTCTGATGAAGGATATTCACAAAAATATACTTTAATACACTTCCAATATGACGAGACCAATAATCGTGTCTTTTTTATTAAACAGACATCGGACGCAGATATGAGAAAAGATCCCTCTCAACCAAGATATTTAATTAACGATTTAAGATTCGATGGACTTGACTTGGTAGGCACTGAAAATGGAAATGATATCCGTTATGTAAAAAAAGTAGATTAATGCTATACTAATTGGGGCTATTAATCACTGTCACAGGAGGATTGATCATCTTTTTTTTTACTAAAATATTTGGGGTATATTGAATAGTCTAAGAATTTTTCTTTAATTTCCTTTGTAAATCAATGATTTATAGTCTTGTGTCTATTGTATATATAGGTGCCCTTCGAAGGGGGGAATGGATTATCTTTTAATTGTTAATTATAATTATTTAATTTTTTCCTCCTCCTCTCAACTCTCCATAATTCATTATTCATTGTCAA
>CALMKH010000028.1 GCA_937867025.1 uncultured Bacteroidota bacterium
GAAAGTTTCTGTGCCAGGTCAGGCCTGCCAACATCGCCTATGAACAGGGTGTCGCCCGTTATGATGCCGTAAGGCTTGCGGTTCTCATCCATTAGCAGGTAACAGGTGCTTTCGAGGGTATGCCCCGGGGTATGAATGGCTTTTATGGTGTAGTTCCCTACTTTGAATTCCTGGCCGTCTTCTGCTACAATAGCGTCAAAGCCGGGCTTGGCGTCAGGTCCGTACACAATATGGGCGCCTGTCTTTTTTGAAAGATCTATATGTCCTGAAACGAAATCGGCATGAAAATGCGTTTCAAAGACGTATGTAATGGTCGCATTATCCTTATTAGCCTTGTCAATATAGGGTTGAACTTCGCGGAGCGGATCAAATATTGCGGCCTCACCGTTGTTTTCAATGTAATACGCTGCCTGTGCAATGCACCCGGTGTAAATTTGTTCAACTTTCATAAATGACAAGGGTTTAAAATGCAAAATTAGGGTTTCGGAAGCGTATTTCCTATGATATGCCACTGATAATGGTATTGTTAATGGTTATAAGTTACTGGTTATTAGGAAAAGGTATTTCTTTATTGAACTACCGGTCATTTCCACACCCTTCTGCCAGCGTTTTTACCGGCGTCTTTCCGCGTCTTCGCCAGTAGTTTTTGCGCGTTCCAGATGTCCTGTTGAGAAACTTTATGGCGAGTTTCATCTTGCGTTTGAGTTTCCTGTCACTGCGGGTAAATTTAATGAGGGTATTATATGCACTGTCGCTCATCAGCAGCGCTACGATCTCGGCCCGGTCTTCCTCTTCACCCGTGGTCGCATACAGGTTGACAAATCCTCTGGACGGGTGGTTCAGCTCCCTCCAGTTGACCTGCATGCTGTCATAGGCAGTTGCGCCTCCCTTTCCATACCTGAACTTGCAGGGGTTTTTGCGGGTCCACCGTTTCCAGTGATAATACATGTCGTTCCATACGGCATATTCGGCACAATGATTCAGGTCGTGATGCATAACGTAGGAAAGGTATTCTTTTCCCAGTGCGGAATCGGTGTCAAGAAAAAGTGCATGTTTTTGCGGATCAGGAATGGCGGCCCGTTTCTGTTTTATGAGTTTCAGGTATTTGCCAAGTACGAGGTGGTTTATGCCTATTCTGCGGAAATATCCTGCGGGATATTTTCCGTATTCGTATTTTAAAAGGTTGAGATAGGACAACAACTCGTTGCTGTCGGAGGCTTCAACATAATCAATGGTCCAGGTGCTTTTAAAACCTGTTTCTAGGACAATCCTGAGCTCCAGGCTGGATTCAATTTCGCGAATGGTTGAGCTGACCGAAGCAGAGCCCGCGTGCCAGCAAAACAGGGATATGATGATGGGAAGTAATTTCAAAGGCATTGTCTCACAACGGCATTTTGCAAGTGTAACATATACAGGGTGGCGCAAGCTTCGGCATCGGATAAGGCATGATGGTGCTCGAGGGGAATATCCAGCCTGATACAGCAGGCATCGAGCGTACATGGTTTAAACCCTTTTTTACGGTATATTTTTACCGTGCACTCCCAGCGCTTATGCAGATCGAGCATGCTGGGGCTTAAATCGTAATACAGCATGGAGGAGCTTAGCACTCTGCGGTCGAAACCTTCATTGTGCGCCACTACCACACGGTCTGCAAGGCGTTCATGGATATCATTATAGACCTGGTCAAAGGTTGGGGCGTCGAGCGTGTCTTTGGGGTATATGCCGTGCAGCTCACAGAATCCCTGGTAATATTGATTTTTCGGCGGCTGAATAAGGGTGTAGTACCTGTCGACCACCCTGAAATCCTCCACGTTGACGATGGCCACGGCACACGCGCTGTGACTGCGGTAATTCGCCGTTTCGAAGTCAATGGCAGCAAAGCTCGATATGTCGGATATGCCTGTCATGTCAATCACCTTTGCCGAGTATGGCCCTGAAAGTTTCCTTTCCCTCCGTGGTCTGTTTCAGGTTATGAATAAGGAACACCGAACGGTCTATCCGCAGCTGGGGATTCTTAACCGTATTGACGTACTGTATGATATAGCGCTGCACCCCGGGGGCCAGGCCTTTAAAACGCCTGAATCCTTCTTCGTCCTGCATCAGGACGGTTTCGAGCTCTTCAGACATAGGCATGCCGTATTCGCTGTCATCCTTTTCCAGCTTCACATGCACCATGTCGCCGGTCTTAAGTTTCAGTTTTTTCATGCGAGCCTTGTTGATGGTGATATAGGCATCGCCTTTCCCGAGGGCCATCAGTCCACACTGGAAGCTTAGCTGATCATTGACTGTGCAGAGAAGACGAATGTTAAGGGTGCCGATTTTTTTGACGATGGCAGAGGGAATGTACAGGTAATTAACTCCCAGCAGATACTCAAGCGTAGCGATATGGGTATCGAATTCCAGCAAGGAAACAAAGATAATTAATAAATGAGCAATGAGCAAGGAGAGCGGAGGAATGAATAATG
>CALMKH010000029.1 GCA_937867025.1 uncultured Bacteroidota bacterium
GCCCACGGAATTCCGGCAAGAATCACTATCAGCGCGATGACAAAAAATCTCATGCTGATCTTTTTCATCTGCTGGTTGTCCACCGCTTTCTTGATCTTTGAATACCCTATGTGCGCAAGGGTGACAGCCAGCAGCATCAGGATGAAATGTTCGACAGCTATTTTCCTGAACTCTGCGTTTTTCATCACGAATGACATACCGCTGTTAAACGCTTTCACGCCATATGGGCTGTCTCCGAAATACAACATCAGGCCTAACAGCAGTTGCACATCACAAATAATGAGGAAAGCCAGGGCCGGTACCCTCGATTTTTTAGTGACAGTACCTGAAGAATTCAGAAACGGTGCGATGATGGCTATAACTGCAGTAACCAGGATCAGCCAGCGGGTATGCGAGTGGGTGCTTAAGAGAAATTCGTACATAGTGGGGCAAAATTAATAGTATTTTGCCTGTAATGAAATATAATATCGGGTTTTTTCCCGAATCTTATTATGGATGAAGAAACAATTGTGTGGATTTTTCAAGGTATCCCTGGTCGAAAGCCCAACTAATAAGTGATTGATAAATAGGCATTTATTCCGATTGCCCGCTAAAACCTGACGTCTGTTCACAGGCTGATAAGCTCCCTGATTCTTTCTGCTGTAAGGTGCTCCTGTTTGTAGAGTTCCTTCATGCTGCCATGCGGCACAAAATGATCATCAATGCCAAGACAATCGATTCTGCCCTTATATTCATACGCCTGGGCCAGTAAAGAAACAGAACTTCCGACACCACCGGTTTTTTGACCTTCTTCCACAACAATAATATGTTCAAAATGCCCGAAAACATGTTCTAACATGTGCCTGTCAAGCGGTTTAACAAAGCGCAGGTCATAATGTGCCGCAACTGTGCCGGCAACGGCTTCCGCGCATATGGAGGCCATGGTGCCCAGACTTAACACAGCAGTTTTAGTCCCTTCTTTAAGGCATTCAGATGCACCGATTGTCATGTGTTCAAAAGGGGTGGCCTTGTATTCTTCACCGGCCTTTCCCCTGGGGTAACGTATAAGAACGGGCCCTGTCTTTAAGGTAGAAGCAGTATAGACTGCATTTCTCAGTTCTTTCTGGTTGCGGGGCGAAATAATGGTGAGATTGGGAATGGTCTGCAAAAAAGCGATGTCAAAAACACCGTGATGTGTCGGCCCGTCTTCTCCCACAAGGCCCGCCCTGTCGATGGCAAAGACAACCGGAAGGTTTTGCAGCGCCACGTCATGGATAAGCTGGTCATAAGCTCGCTGAAGGAAAGTGGAATATATGCAGCAGA
This sequence comes from uncultured Bacteroidota bacterium, assembly GCA_937867025.1. Lineage (GTDB taxonomy): Bacteria > Bacteroidota > Bacteroidia > NS11-12g > UBA955 > JABMMZ01. Next base: position 1,303 of record CALMKH010000029.1, read on the forward strand.
AGGGTGTGAGCCCTGCGGCAGCCAGTCCGGCCGAAAATGTGACGGCATGCTGTTCGGCAATACCGACATCAAAAACCCTCCCGGGAAATTTCTCCTGCATGTAATGCAGCGAACTGCCTGATATCATGGCCGGAGTAACTGCCACAATGCGTTCGTCCTGCCCGGCAAGTTCCAGCAGGGTGAGCCCGAATATATCCTGGAACCTCGCAAGGTTGTCATCCGTCCCGGTTGATTTTCCGGATAGCTTGTCGAACTTTGATGTGCTGTGCCATTTTGTTTGTTCGGCTTCGGCGGGTCCGTATCCTTTTCCCTTGAGGGTCCGGACATGAACGATTTTGGGTGCGTCGATCGTTTTTACAGTTTTCAGTATCGCACATAGCTCATTCATGTTATGACCGTCAACAGGTCCGAAATACTGGAATCCGAAATCCGTGAACATATTGTCGGATTTGAATTCAAGCTGTTCGAGGTATTCCCCCAGGGCTCCCTGGCTCGGGTCTATCCCTATATGGTTGTCATTAATGATGATGGTGATGTTGGTTTGGCTTATTCCCGCATTGTTAAGCGCTTCGAAAGCCTGTCCCGCGCTGAGCGCTCCGTCACCGATAACAGCGATATGTTGTCTTTGCCTCTTTTGCAGTTTTGCCGCCACGGCGTAGCCCAGCACCGCTGAAACGGATGTCGAGGAATGCGCGGTTCCGAACGCATCGTACCGGCTTTCTTCCATTTTCGGAAACCCGCTGAGCCCGTTGATTTTCCGCAATGATGCAAAGTTGTCCTTCCTGCCTGTCAGCACTTTGTGGGCATAGGACTGGTGGCCGACATCCCAGACAAGGATATCCTCCGGGGCGTCAAACACATAATGCAGGGCGATGCTGAGCTCAACGACTCCAAGGTTAGCGGCGAAATGCCCTCCGTGTTCGGCTATGTGTTCGATAAGGTAATTCCGGAGCCACGATGCGTATTCTGTTAACCGCTCCTGCGGAAGCTGTTTAAGCTTAACTGGAAGATCGATTTTCTCAAAGCTTTCAGACACGTTGCAAAAGTAGGCAATTCAAAGGGTGTATCCCAAGCTTCAAAAGCAAAAATAAAGTGATTTTAATTGTTTAAACCCCTGTGCCGGAGTTTCAAATTCCTTTTTGTATAATCCGCCTCCGGATTGTACTTTTGCAAGATGTCACATACAATGGCAAAAGAAAAACAGAACATCGATTTTGAGGCGTTCAGGGCTGAGGTGCTCGGGGATTATAAACTCGCATGCGAAAGCCGTCAGGCGAGTTTATTGGGCAGGAAGGAAGTCCTGACCGGCAAAGCCAAGTTTGGTATATTCGGCGATGGTAAGGAAGTAGCCCAGATAGCCATGGCCAAAGCATTCCGCAAAGGGGATAACCGCGCCGGCTATTACCGCGATCAGACCTTCATGTTTGCCACAGGCCTGAACACTATACAGCAGTTCTTCGCCCAATTGTATGCCCACACGGACATTGATGCGGAGCCTAACAGTGCAGGTCGCAGCATGAACGGACACTTTGGTTCCAGGATGCTGGACGAACATGGTGACTGGCTCCCCCAGACAGACAGGTATAATTCATCTTCCGATATTTCTCCCACAGCAGGGCAAATGCCGCGCCTGCTGGGTCTGGCGCTTGCCTCTAAGCTTTACAGGCAGAATGAAGATCTTCACCGTTTCACCGAATTTTCTGACAAAGGAAATGAAGTGGCTTTCGGCACTATCGGGAATGCCAGTACCAGCGAAGGGGGGTTTTGGGAAGTGATAAATGCTGCCGGCGTACTGCAGGTGCCCCTGGCCATGAGCGTATGGGATGATGGATACGGCATTTCCGTACCGGCAAAATACCAGACGACAAAAGAAAGCATCAGCGCGATATTGAGCGGATTCAATACGGATGAAATGGGTCCGGGAGTGGATATCTTCAGGGCAAGAGGCTGGGATTACCCCGAGTTGTGCAGGGTGTATAAGGATGCTGTCGAACATTGCAGGAAAAATCACCGTCCGGTATTGATACACGTAAATGAAGTGACACAGCCGCAGGGCCATAGCACCTCTGGTTCTCACGAACGTTATAAGAGCAAGGAAAGGCTGCAGTGGGAAGCAGATTTCGATTGTATACGCAAGATGCGCGAATGGATAGAAGACAATAAACTTGCAAATGCGGAAGAGCTCGATACCCTGGAAAATGAAGCTATCGAATATGTCAATACCTGCAGGAAAAATGCATGGGAAGCTTACCTGGCCCCTTTGAAAAAGGATGTGCAGGATGTCATCGCAATTTTTGAAACCATGTCTCACGAAGCCGCCGCGGAAGCGATCAGGGACCTCCGGTCGGTGAAGGATGCGATAAGGAAGGATATAGGCATAGCCGTCAATAAAGTGTTAATGGCTACAATAGGAGAAGACACACCGGAGAGGGAAACCCTGAAACAGTATTACCGCCAGTTCTTAAAAGACAATTACGAGCGTTATTCTTCAACCTTGTACAGCAGGTCGGCAAACAGTGTGATGAATATTCCGGAAATCAGGCCTGAATACGCAGAAGATAAGATGGTTGATGGACGGGAGGTTGTTCTCGCATGTTTTGATGCGGCTCTCGGCAGGGATCCAAGGGTGTTCGCTTTTGGGGAAGATGTTGGGGCTATAGGCGATGTCAACCAGGGATTTGCCGGCATGCAGGAAAAATATGGTGAACTGAGGGTAACGGATACCGGCATACGCGAGCTTTCGATTATAGGGCAGGGGATCGGCGCGGCAATGAGGGGCCTGAGGCCCATAGCCGAGATCCAATACCTCGACTATCTCCTTTACGCGCTGCAGATCATGAGCGATGATATTGCCACCCTGCAATACAGGACCAAAGGCAGCCAGAAAGCTCCGATCATTATACGCACCAGGGGCCACCGCCTCGAAGGCATATGGCACAGCGGTTCGCCTATGGGCATGATCATCCATGCCGTGAGGGGCATGCATGTATGTGTTCCGAGGAATATGACCCAGGCTGCCGGAATGTATAACCTTCTCCTTAAAGCAGATGAGCCTGCGCTGGTGGTGGAATGCCTGAACGGTTACCGCCTGAAGGAGAAAATGCCTTCCAATATCGGAGAGTTTACTGTTCCGCTGGGTGTTCCCGAAATACTGAGCGAAGGGACTGATGTTACCATAGTGAGTTACGGCAGTACGCTAAGGATTATTCAGGATGCCATGAAGAAACTCGAAACGCTGGGCATCAGCTGCGAGCTTATTGATGTGCAGACCCTGCTTCCTTTTGATGTGCATCACAGTCTTGTGGAATCTGTAAAGAAAACCAACAAGGTGGTATTTATCGATGAAGATGTTCCGGGCGGAGCTTCTGCATTCATGATGCAGCAGGTGCTGGAAGAGCAGGAAGCTTACAGGTATCTAGATGCAAAGCCGCTTACCATCAGCGCCAAGCCTCACAGGCCGGCTTACGGTACGGATGGCGACTATTTCTCAAAACCTAATGCCGAAGATATATTCATTGCCGTTTATGGCATGATGCATGAATATGATCCAGCAAGGTATCCTGAATACATTTGAATAATGAATAATGAATAATGAACATTGAA
>CALMKH010000030.1 GCA_937867025.1 uncultured Bacteroidota bacterium
TTATCACCTATTTTAAAGAGTATACTCCTCCCGCGCCACCAACTCCGACAGAGGGTCCGGCAGCACCGAAGTTCTACAGTTCTTCTACGTTATACATACTTCTTTTCCTGATCGTATTGCTTTGTATTGTACTTATTATCCTGCGCAGAACCAAAAATTCTCTCAGGAATACAGTTAAACAGATGGAAGCAGTCACCGAGCCTGCCACCGAGCCTACCGCCTGGGAACTGAAAATGGCACGGTACAGGAAGCGCATCAATCCCACCATCTTCAAAATGACTGTAGGTACGATCATTATACTCGCTTTGTTTACGTATGGTTATATTTTCGGTGTGACTGAAGTGGCGGTTCAGCAGGGTTACAGGCCTGAGCAGCCAATAAAATATTCACATAAGCTTCACGCCGGCGAGCTGAAGATCGATTGCAAATACTGCCACTCAACAGCAGAGAAATCAAAACAGGCCAGCATTCCAAGCGTCAATACCTGCATGAACTGCCACAAGGGTGTTCAGATGCGCGATAAATATGCAGGAAAGATATCTCCCGAAATTCAGAAAATATATGCGGCGATGGACTACGATCCTGAAAAACCTGAAGGTCAGCAATACGGCCCGAACCCTAAACCGGTCCGCTGGATCAGGATACACAATCTTCCCGATCATGCCGTGTTTAACCACAGCCAGCACGTAAAAGGTGCGGGTCTTGCCTGCCAGAACTGCCACGGTCCGATACAGGAAATGGAAGTTGTGGAGCAATATGCTACACTGCAAATGGGATGGTGTGTCAAATGCCACAGGGAAAGCAGCATTGATGTGGAGAATAACGCCTATTACGAAGATCTTCACAAAAAGATCAAAGCGGAAAAGAACAATCCGAATTCTCCTTACAGCAAGTACTACACCAAGGAAGGTAAGATCAACGTTACTGCTGCTCAGAATGGCGCTCTCGAGTGCTCTAAATGTCACTATTAATCATCAAATTTTAACTGCTAATAATATAAAATGGCAAAAAAACAATTATACTGGAAAGGCGAAGATGAACTATTACGGACCAAGGAATTCCTTGCTTCCCAAAAAAGCGAATTCAATGAACCATTACCTTTAGATGAGGTTTTCAGTGAAAATAATTTAGGCTTAAGCGGTAACAGGAGGGATTTTCTGAAATTTTTCGGATTCAGCGTTGCGGCAGTTTCCCTTGCAGCCTGTAACTCAACACCCGTAAGAAATGCTGTTCCTTACCTTGTAAAACCGGAGGAAATCACCCCGGGTGTGGCCAACTATTACAATTCAACCTGCGGCGCATGCTCGACCGGTTGCGGTGTGACTGTCAAGACACGTGAAGGAAGACCTATCAAGGTAGACGGCAATGTGAACTCACCTGTTTCAGGCGGCGGTCTTTGCGCTACAGGCCAGGCTTCCATTTTAAGTTTATATGATACCGAAAGGCTTGACAGCCCGGCCAAGGTAAGCGGAAAAGCCATTGCCAAAACCGACTGGGCCACCGTAGACGGCGAGATCGGTAAACAACTGGCCGACATACAGGCTGCCGGCGGCAGGATTGCCATTATCTCCGGTACCATTCACAGCCCATCATCACTGGCTGTTATCAACGATTTCAAGACAAAATTCACCAATACCAGCCACATCACTTACGATGCGGTAAGTTATAGCGGCATACTGCTGGCCAACAGGGACTCTTTTGGCAGGCAGGTAATTCCTTCATACAAATTCGACAAGGCTAATGTTATTGTCAGTTTTGGCGCAGACTTCCTGGGCACATGGATTTCTCCTGTAGAATACATGAGAGCCTGGTCGGCCAAAAGAAAAGTGGAAGGTGCCTCGAAAATAGCCAGGACTTTTGTTTTTGAAAGCAATCTTTCCCTTACAGGTTCTAACGCAGACTACAGGTTCCCGATGAAATCATCGTTTGAAGCTGTGTATGTGACTTCCTTATATAATGCGCTGGCGAAAAAAGCAGGCGTAGCAGAGTTGCCGATGGCAAAATCAGGCGAACTCGCCGGTAACGCCATTTCCAAATCAGCTGATGCATTGTGGAATGAAAAAGGAAATTCGCTGGTGGTGTCAGGTTCAAACGACCCTAAGATACAATCGGTCATCAATGGCATCAATATCATGCTTGGCAACTATGGCAATACCATAGACCTCGACAACTATTCCAACCAGTTTAAAGGTATCGACCAGGATATGGCGCAGTTTGCAAACGACCTGAACAGCGGTGTTTACCAGGCGGTGATTTTCTGGGGTGCCAACCCGGTTTATTCTTCCCCATTGGCCTCAACCATTGAATCAGCACTTAAGAAAACCAGATTGTCCATCTCCTTTGCAGGTACTGCCGATGAGACAGCACTGCACTGCCAGTATATAGCTCCTGATCACCATTACCTGGAATCATGGGGTGACGCCGAGCCTAAAGCTGGCGTTTTCCAACTGATGCAGCCAACCATTTCCCCGGTGTTCAATACCCGTCAGGCGCAGGAAAGTCTGCTGACCTGGGCAGGACTTGTAACCAAACCCGAGAAAGATCCGTTGGCCAACAAAGGCATTTATAACCAGAAAGCTTCTGCTTCTCCATATTATTTATATATCAAGGGCAAATGGGCAGCTATGGGCGTATCAGGTGACGAGGCGTTCAACAAGGCGCTTCACGATGGCGTGCATGTAGCTCCTTCCAAAGCTTCTACTATTCCTGCAATGGGCCTGGTGATGTCTTCACTGGTGTCTGATCTGGAAAAGACAGTCGGCAAAAAAGAGGATATTGACCTCGTCCTTTACCAGAACGTGGCTGTTAAGGATGGCAGCCTGAGCAATAATCCATGGCTTCAGGAAACACCTGATCCGATCAGCAAAGTGACCTGGGACAACTATGTGTCATTGCCTAAAGCGCTGGCTGAAAGCAAGGGAATCAGCATGGGTGACACCGTTAATATCACGGTTGGAAAAATAACTCTTAAGGATATGCCTGTTGTGGTTCAGCCCGGTCAGAGCAACGGAACGGTTGGACTGGCTGTAGGTTATGGCCGCAAAGGAAAATACGGTGAGAAAGGTGAATTCGACAAGATAGGTCAGAACGCATATCCTTTCCTTTCCATGCAGAACGGCACCTATAATTATGTGATCAACGGGGTGAAGCTGGAAAAAGCTTCAGCTAAGTACGAACTGGCCCAGACCCAGACCCACCATACAATTGAGGGAAGGGATATAGTAAGGGAAACCGTGTTTGAAGATTATAAACAGAATCCTAAATCCGGAAACGATAAACCGGCTCCGCACCTCTACACTCTCTGGGAAACCAAGGAATACAAAAAGGAAGGCGCGCCTAATCACCACTGGGCGATGGCGATCGACCTGAATGCCTGTACCGGCTGCAGCGCCTGTATCGTAAGCTGCCACATAGAAAACAATGTGCCGGTAGTCGGAAGGGCAGAGGTAAGGAGAAGAAGGGAAATGCACTGGCTGAGGATCGACAGGTATTATACCTTTGAGAACCGTAAAGGCACGGATTATAAAGCTGAATTGTTCCTTGAAAGGGATTTCGAAGGCAAGAAGGTAACGAAGGAAACCGGCCTGAAAGCCATGGACAAGATTGAAAGCGAGAATAAGAATGCGGATTACCTGCACTGGGAAAACGTAAAGGTTGTTCACCAGCCTATGATGTGCCAGCATTGCGGCCAGGCCCCGTGTGAAACAGTTTGCCCTGTTCTTGCCACCACTCACAGCACCGAAGGTCTTAACCAGCAAACCTATAACCGTTGCATCGGTACCAAGTATTGCGCGAACAACTGCCCTTATAAAGTAAGGCGTTTCAACTGGTTCAGGTATAATGACAGCGACAGGTTCGACTTCCATTTTAACAATGACCTTGGAAAAATGGTGATCAATCCTGATGTCACTGTAAGGACCAGGGGTGTTATGGAAAAATGCAGCATGTGTGTTCAGAGCATCCAGGCTGGAAAGATCAAGGCAAAACGCGAAAGAAGGAAACTGACCGACGGTGAGGTGAAAACTGCCTGCCAGCGCGCCTGCCCTGCAAATGCTATTGTGTTCGGCGATGTTAACGACGAAAACAGCGAAGTGTACAAGCTGTTCAGGAACGAGCGCTCATACAGGGTACTCGAAGAATTGAACACTCAGACTGCAGTTAAATACCTTCTGAAAGTAAGAGACATAGATAAAAAGGACCTAATCTAATTTATAAACAATAAAAAAGAGAAAATGATTCACGATTCAATAATAAGAACCCCGCTGGTAACAGGTGACAAGACCTTGCATGATGTTACGACGGAAATCTGCAGGCCTATTGAAAACAAGCCTACAACCGAATGGAAGGTCGGCTTTACACTGTCTGCTATTTTCTTCGGCATACTTGCCCTTACGCTTACCCTCACCATGGTGATAGGAATAGGTACGTGGGGATTGAATAAAACGGTTCAGTGGGGTTGGGATATTACAAACTTCGTGTTCTGGGTGGGTATTGGTCACGCGGGAACCCTGATTTCGGCGATCCTTTTGCTGTTCCGCCAGAAATGGAGGATGTCCATCAACCGTTCTGCTGAAGCAATGACCATATTCGCGGTAATGTGCGCTGCTATCTTCCCTCTGTTCCACCAGGGACGTCTTTGGGTTGGTATGTATTGGGTGCTTCCGTTACCAAACGCTTTCGGATCATTGTGGGTGAATTTCCATTCACCCCTGCTTTGGGACGTTTTCGCGATCTCAACATATTTCTCTGTATCACTGGTATTCTGGTACCTGGGGCTTATTCCCGATATTGCCACTGTAAGGGACAGGGCTAAAACAGCCGGAAGGAAATTCTGGTATAATTTCTTCTCAATGGGCTGGACAGGTTCTGTAAGGACCTGGAACAGGTACGAGGTTGTATCCCTGGTGCTGGCTGGTATTTCCACACCGCTCGTGTTATCGGTTCACACCATTGTATCCATGGACTTTGCCACATCTGTGGTACCCGGATGGCACACCACCATCTTCCCTCCATATTTCGTGGCGGGTGCGATATTCTCGGGTTTCGGTATGGTGCTTACCCTCCTGGTAATTGCCAGAAAAGTGATGAACTACCAGGACTATATTACAATAGGGCACCTTGAGGCCATGTGCAAGGTGGTCATGCTTACCGGTACCATGGTAGGTCTGGCTTATATTACCGAGTTCTTCGTTGCTGCGTATTCAGGTGTTGAATACGAACAATACGCCTTCATCAACAGGGCTACCGGTCCGTACTGGTGGGCTTACTGGAGTATGATGACATGCAACCTGATCGCTCCGCAGGTATTCTGGTTCAAATGGGCCAGGACCACCCCTTGGTTCATCTTCATGTTGTCGATCGTGGTGAACGTGGGAATGTGGTTCGAGCGTTTCGTGATCATCGTGACTTCACTTCACAGGGAATATCTTCCTTCAGGCTGGGTGATGTATTCACCGACCATTATGGAAATCGGTATATTCCTCGGAACATTCGGACTATTCTTCACATGTTTCTTCCTGTTCGCCAAGTTCCTGCCGGTGATCAACATGTCGGAAGTTAAGAGCATTTTGAAAAACAGAGAATAATCATTTTTAACAAACCAGATAAATGATAGACAGTAAACTATATCTTGATAGAAATAAAACAGTCATGTTCGGGATTTTTGAGAATCCTGATAAATTCTTAGACACTGTTGGTAAGATACATAAAAAGGGAGCGAATATCATCGATTGCTATACGCCCTTCCCAGTGCACGGCATCGAAAAAGCCATGGGTTTAAAACGCTCCCTCCTTCCCGTTGGCGCATTCATATTCGGATGCTGCGGGTTCCTTACTGCAGCTAGCATCCAGTGGTATATGATGAGGTATGACTGGCCGATGATCATTGGCGGCAAACCGACAATCGGTATCAGCTTTATGCCGGTGCTTTTCGAAATGAGCGTGTTGTTCACAGCATTCGGCCTGGCTTTCATTTTCTTCTTCCGCAGCAAGATGCTTCACGGGAAAATACCTTCCGAAAGGGTGGATATGAGGCAGACCGACGACAGGCTGGTCATAGCCATCGCAACTGATAATGCCGCGGTCAGCAAATCCGAACTGACGGATATGCTGTTCGATGGCGGAGCGGTTGAAGTAAAGGAAAGGACCAATCACGATTACGAAGATTTTACTGACGTTGAAATTAAGAGGGGTAGTAACATCTAATGAAAAAACAAGTCAAGACATTTAACATGAAGAATCTAACCTATATCATCAGTGCAGTGGCCATTGTATCGCTTTCTTCCTGCTGGTGGGAAGCCGGTCCCAATGATCCAGGTATCGAGTATGCCCCTGATATGTATTATTCAAAAGGATACGAACCCTTTTCCCAATTCTCCGACAGCACCAAATACCGTTTCAACCCATATCTTATGTCCATGAGGGAGCCGGTTGAAGGCACAGTGGCCATTGGTCAGCTCGATTACCAGTATCCGTTCGAAAACACTGTTGAAGGTTATGAGGCTGCAGGTCTTAACCTGACCATGACAACCGGTCTTACAGAGGCTGAACAAGTGGAAGGTGTCAGGCTTTTTGGCATTTACTGCTCGCCATGCCACGGGGAAAAAGGTGGTAACGACGGCGCAGTATCCGCAAGGCAGGGCGTATTGAAGCCGAGCTGGGCCAGTTACCGCGACCAGTATATCAAAGACCTTCCTATCGGAAAGATCTACCATGTTATCACCTATGGAAAAAACAACATGGGCAGTTATGCTTATGCGCTTACTCCTAAAGAAAGATGGAGTATCGCCTCTTATGTAAAAAGGCTTAGCAACGCGGACAGCCTGGGAAATATTCCTCCTATCCGTGCCATTGAAGCCACTGCCGCCAAACCATTTTCCACTGGCATGGCTGATGATTCAACAGCGAAAAATTCACCGTCTCCAGCAATTAACCCTAACGATAGATAAGCATAAATAAATAATTTAAACAATGAGCCACGGACACGACATTCATATTCACCAGGAGAATTATACATTTTCAGGCAAGGCTAAGACTTTTAGCTTATCATTATTGGTTATTGGTTTAATTCTTACCGTGATAGGCATTTTTATGGCGTACAATGCAGGTTCACATGACTCGCATCACGACAATAAAAAGCATGAAACGGTAAAAGGTCACGAAGTTGAAGGGAAGAACGCACAGGCAGAAAATCCTGCTGAGGGCGCAGTTTCTGCTTCCCATGCGGAGGAAAGCCACTTCAATATTCATGGCATTGACCTTCAGCACAACGATGAAGTGCTGCATCCGGTACCGGTGGAACACCCCAAGCCATGGTATACCAAAGTATGGCTTAACCTGCTGATGAACGGCTATTTCCTGCTGCTCATCTCGGTTTGCGGACTGTTCTTTGTGGCGCTGCAATATGTGGCTAACGCGGGATGGGCCACAGTATTGCTGAGGGTTCCGCAGGCAATGGGAACGATTTTCCCTGTGGGTGCCCTGCTCATTTTGCTGGTATTCTTTATCGACGGAGAAAATATCTATCACTGGGTACACTACGAACACGCCCATATCAAACCGGGAGAGCCCGGCTTTGATAAGATACTGGACAATAAATCATGGTTCCTGAACACCAATATGGCTGTTGGATTCCTGGTATGCGTTCCGCTGGTCTGGTGGTTGTTTGGCAAAAAGCTCAGGAGCATGTCTTTCCGCGAAGATTCCGAAGGCGGTTTGACATTCTTCAATAAATCCATCAGGTTCTCTGCCGCATTCATCTTCATATTCGCATTTACCCTGTCTATCCTTTCATGGGTTATTACCATGAGCGTGGATGCGCACTGGTATAGCACGGTGTTCTCCATATATAACTTCGCCACAGGATGGGTGAGCTGCCTGGCGGTTATCACGCTGATCGTTCTTTACCTGAAACGCAACGGATACCTGAACCTGGTAACGGATGAACATATTCATGACCTTGGTAAGTTCATGTTCGCGTTCTCCATCTTCTGGACTTACCTCTGGCTGGCGCAGTTCCTGTTGATCTGGTACGCTGATATTCCTGAAGAAGCAGTGTATTATTATCAGAGATGGCAAATGCCGTTCAAGGTGAACTGGTTCGCCAATATCGTGCTGAATTTCCTGGTGCCGTTCCTTGTGCTGATGACCAGGAATAACAAGCGCAACCCTAAGGTGTTGACTTTTGTTTGTATCTGCCTGCTCGTAGGCCACTGGAACGACCTGTACCTGATGTTTATGCCGGGCGCCATACCAAACCAGGCCCAGATCGGCCTGCTGGAAATAGGCATGACAATGACATTCATGGGCATCTTCATTTACTGGGTACTCACTGCATTGTCAAAGCAAGGTCTGATGCCGGTCAAGCACCCTTACCTCGAAGAAAGCGCTCACCACGATGTAGGCGTTTAGAATATAGTATACCCGAACTCAATTCAAAGAAGCAGGCTTATCAATGGCCTGCTTTTTTGTTGCCATATTATTTAAAAAGCGTTTCTTTGTAACGTAATGAACAAGACCCTTAACACCATACAAATGCAACGCTTGCTTGTTACCGTGTCAGTGGTGTTGTTCATCATTAAAATGCTGGCATGGTACCTTACAGCGTCGGTGTCTGTATTGACGGACGCACTCGAAAGCACTGTGAACGTTATAGCGGGTTTTATCGGGCTGTACAGTATTGTTTTGTCGGCCAAGCCACGCGACCGGGAACATCCTTATGGCCATGGCAAAATAGAATTCATCTCCTCCGCGGTCGAAGGGGCGCTTATTCTGTGTGCAGGTTTCATCATTATTTACCAGGCAGTACTGAACCTGCTCGTACCACATGAGTTGAAGCAGCTCGATGCGGGAATGATACTTCTGGCCGCAACGGCTGTTATCAATTATATAGTAGGCCATATGTGCGTCAGAAAGGGAAAGAAGGAACAATCCCCCGTACTGGTGGCGAGCGGTTCGCACCTGAAATCCGACACGTGGTCGACCATTGGCATACTGACCGGCATCCTGCTGATCATGCTGACCGGCTGGAAATGGATCGACAGCGCCGCAGCCATGGTGTTCGCGGCTATAATCATCTATACCGGTTACCGCATTATCCGCAAGGCTGTTTCCGGCATCATGGACGAATCAGACACGGATATTGTAAATGATATTGTGGAGGTATTGAACAGGAACCGCCTGGATAACTGGATCGACATTCATAACGTGCGTGTTATTGACTATGCCGGTTTCTATCATATTGACTGCCACCTGACCGTGCCGTATTATATTAATGTCAATGATGCCCACCTGATCCTGGATTCCCTGACCGATGTCCTTAAAACGCATTTCAGGAACAGGGTGGAATTTTTTGTGCATGTTGACGGCTGCATATACAGGCAATGCGGCATATGCAATGTCACCGGCTGCCCTGTGCGCCAGAGGGAGTTTTCGGGGCATAAGACCTGGACGCATGATAACATCCTGTCCAACAGCAAGCATGTCTACGAATAAAAACCGGCAGTGACTTTTCCTCTACAATCCGCGGGAATCCAGCCACTCTTCAAGGTACCTGTTGAATATGGCCGGCTGCTCGAGGTTTGAAAGATGCCCCGCTACAGGTATTTCTTTATATTCCGAATGCTTTATGTGCTGATGAAGGAACCTTGACTGCTCAGGGGGGGTCACCTCGTCTTCAGCGCCGCAAATAATGAGGGTGGGTATGTCAATGTGTTCAAGCACCGACGATGTCTCGACCCGCTGGGCCAAAGCGCTGAGCGTTCGCGCCAGGGTAGGGACGGGCGTATTCAGGATGGTGGCCCGTATCCTGTCTGTCACCTCTTTTTTATGGTCGAGCGTATGTTTTGCGAACACCTTGCTGATGAAGGCGTCCGTAAATTCGTTCAAGCCGTTATGCTCGATAAGTTCGATATTCTTGTAGCGCTTTTCTTTGCCTTCAGGCGTATCCGCCACCGACTGGGTGTCACAAAGGACCAGGCCCCTGAAACGCTCGGGGTAATTCTGTACGGCATTCAAGGCGATATATCCGCCCATAGACAGTCCGCAGATAACAGCCTGCCTGATATGCAAGGCATCCATAAACCCGATAAGGTCCCTGGCAAAAATATCCATGCTTGCTTTCATATCGCCTGCCGTAGATTTGCCGAAACCGCGGATATCATAGGCAATGACACGCCTCTTATCCTGAAGATGTTCCAGTTGGTCGTACCACGACGACTTGTCAAAAGGAAAACCGTGTATGAAAATTACGGGGGTTTCACCTGCGCCACAATCCTTGTAGCTTATGCTCAACCCGTCGATCTCAATAATTGATTCCTGCACCTGTGCTCTCATAAAGTCCTGTAAAATTACAAAAATGCATGATTATGAGTAAATAATATTACAGGAATCGGTGAATTGTTTGCAAGATTATTGCTTTTATGCAATATTTTGTAAATCTGTTCGTTAATGCCATGAATCACGCGCTCATAAATTCTTAAATATTCAATATATTTGCCATACCCTCCATGAAAGGGGATCTACATCAAAACTATGCTAATCAGTCAACTCTCCAAAATCACCCACACCCCGATACACACCATACGCTATTACGAGAAATACGGTTTGTTCAAAGGCAAGAAAAAAACGACCGCGGGAAGCAACAAATACACCGAGTATGATGAGAAAACCGTCGACAAACTTGAACTTATTGAAGAAGGCAAATCCATCGGATTATCCTTGTCGGAGATCAAGGAACTCATAGATGTATGGTTCAATAAGCGCATTTCTACCCGCAGGCGTATCGATATCCTTCAAAAACAACGGAAAGTGGTTGATCACAAGATTGTTCAGCTGAATGATGTCCGCAAAAGACTGGACCTGTTCATTGATGAGCTGGAAAAGTTCAATTAGAAGTTTCCCCGGCCTTCATGGCCTGTAACTGCTGTTTCCTGATTACAAACCGGTCCAGCATATAAATCAGGACGGCTGCAACTGCCATGCTGCCTATAACCACGTATCCGAGCATGTCATAATGTTCGAGCACGCCTGATTTGGATTGTACGACTATAAGTCCTGCTATCCCTGAGGCTACACCGCCGGAAATCATTTGTATGGACGAATTGATGCTCATAAAAGCGCCGCGGTCCTGTGGATCGGGAATGGCGGAAATAAGCGCTGAGGAGGAAATGACCCTCGAATTGATGCCAATGAACAGGATCACGTTGAGCACGACGATCATCCACAGCGGGGTAATACCCAGCCTGGTATAGACAGCCACCATGATGATGCTGATAATGGTGCCGGTGAGGAATGTCCTGAACCGGCCGGTTTTGTCACTGATCCTCCCGATAACAGGGCCCAGGAGAATGGAAAAAGCGCCCGTAATGGCATATAATACAGGAAGCTGGGCCAGGGTCAATCCGAGATTATTGGTGAGAAATGCCGCTCCAAAAGGCATCAGCATAAATCCCCCGGTAGCCAGCAGGACCGTGCCTAAAAACGCCCTGATATAGTCGGGATGAGATACGGTTTTTGCCAGGTGTTGTACGGCATTGCGCTCAGACTTGATGCTAAGGTGGGTATCCACCGGTTTCATGTAGATCATGATAATTATGCCGGTTGCCGTGCCGCAGATCACTATCATCCAGAAACACCAGTGCCAGTTGATGGCCTCTGCAAGCCAAAGGCCTATCGGTAAGCCGAGAACCTGGCTCGCTGCAAAGGCTGTCTGTACAAATGCCATTACCCGTCCCCGTACTTCCAGCCTGAACAGGTCGGTAATAATAGCCATGCTCACTGAGCCGATAACTCCTCCGAAAATACCCGTAATGATACGCGCAACCAGCAGGAACATGTAATTCGGCGCCAATGCGCAGAGAATAGTCCCCGCCAGGAAGCCGGAATAGAAAAACATCAGGAATTTTTTCCTGTCGAATTTATCGGCGAAGCCTGCGGCCAGCAAGCCCGAAATGCCGGCGCTGAATGCATATGCCGATACGACAAGCCCGAACTGCGACGTTGAGATGTCAAGCTCGTCCAGCAGGATGGCGCTCAGGGGGGATAATATCATAAAATCCAGGACTACGGTGAATTGTATGAATGCCACAATGGCTATAATGAACACCTGGTAAGGTGTAAATAACGATTCTTTTTTCTCTTTTTTACGTCTCATTTCAATCTTCAAGTTCTATGCAGATAAAGCCGCCCTGGTTCATGGCGGCGATAATGTCGGCAGGGGTGGAGGTAGGGGATTCAATCCGCAGAATGTTTTCTGCATCATGCCTGTCAACATTCCAGCTTAAAATGCCCGGCAGGAATGTCAGTGCTTTTTCTACGGCGTCCAGGTCTTTTTCATACCGGATATCCGTTTTGAATACCAGGATGCGGGTGTTGGCTGATACGAGCGTTTTCATGGTGTTAATGCTTTTATAACGAGTTTAAGTGTTGTTTTCATGAGTTTTTTGTCGAGGGTGAATGGCTTATCGTGCATACCTTTCCCATCATTATGGAACTTAACGAGCTGGTAAAGCGGGGCAAATGCCACCGACCAGTATATTTCCAGCGGAAGTTTCACCAGTTCCTTCCTCCTGATGGCTCCATGCATGAATTCTTTCATAATAGCGGAAAATTCCTCTTTCACTTTTCTAAATACTTCCACTCCCAAAGGCGAGTGCCTGATCTGTTCCATGAATCGCGCATGCAGGGGATTGTCAAGCATATAGTTCATGCGGTTTTCCCACTGCCTGGCCAGGCCTTTTGCAAAACTCATGCGCGGGTCGAAACCGGTAAAGGTGGAACTGATCATTTTATCTACCGCATGTATGGCCACCTGACGGACCAGATCGTCCCTGTCCTTAAAGTAAATATAGATCGTTGCCGGAGATACATTGGCCGCCTTTGCCAGTTTCTGCATGCTGAGGCCGTCAAAGCCATCCTTCACTATCATTTCTATGGCTTTCTCGGTAAGCTGCTGCTTCTTCTGTTCGTCCCTTGCCCGCATGCGGAGGCAAATATAAATGAATGTTCATTCACTTATAATAGATTTTGCATCAGGGATTATAAACTCTGTCTATTTTATTTCACAGGCTGTCGCAAAATCGTCCTGAGTTTTTCCGGGTCCGTTTTCCTGAAATCGGAAAGGTAGATTTCGTGGTGCATGCCGTTCCTGCTTAGGCCGTGGATGATCATAAACTCATCCATCAGTTTCAATGTTGCGGGTTCGTTTTGAAAGGGCCCCTTATGCAGTATTTGGACCGACCTGCCCTCCGTCTGTTCCACATATTTGAGTTTATCGGTCTGAAGTCCGGGCTTTTTGAACGGGAGTTTTTCTTTGGCCTTTTCAACATCCGTCGCCGAGATGAATGCAGGTATTCTGATCAACAGGCGGTACTCCCAATCGCGCCTTGGAATCAGTACCGGCGCTTCCCAGAGTTTTATTTCGCCGTATGCTTTTTCGTCAAACTGCCATAAGCCTTCCAGTTTGGCAACAACAAAGTCTTTGCCCGCTTCCTTGCTTATGAATTTCAGGGTATAGGCCAGTGCGTACAGAGCCTGTATATCTGCCTGGAAACCGCTTCCCGAAGGATCGCCCCGCCCGTCTATGGATATGAACTTTGCCGGTTCGATTTCCAACAGTTCCGGTTTGTTTTTCGCGGTATAATAGGGTTTGTAAAGGCGTGTTAAGTCCAGTTTTTCCATCGTATGCATATTAAAAAGACCGGCATTCCTTAACGTTTAATGTGATGGAATGCCGGTCGTAGGTTTATCAGGCTGTCGTTTCGAGAGTTTGCATTTCCAGTTCATCGGCGCTCGGACCATAACTTCCGGGTATGCGGACGTTCAGGAGTCGCAGGAATACGCCCAGCTGAGCGCGGTGGTGTATGATCTGTGAGAAAGTCATGCGCAAGACATCGTGCTTGCTTTCACGGCTGTAGATTACATCGCCGTTGCGAAGCGTCCAGGTATCGCCGAGCCTGGCATTGTCGCCGGATTTCAGTTCGTGGCGTCCATCTTCCAATGTGCGTTCGAAATAATCAAGAAGCTCTGGTGTCGAGTCTATTTTTTCAGGACTGTAAGGGTTGTCGGCGAAATCAAGGCCATCAGTGTTCAGGGCCATGCCGATCCAGGAAGGCAGTTCGGCGATATGGGTGGCCAGCTGCCTGACCGACATGCTTTTTGGGTGCGGTTTCCAGTCATACTTGTCGTTTGGCACGCAAGCGAGCATCTTGCGGGTAGTGATGGCTTCCAGTTCGAGTTCCCTGAGGAATGTTTCTAAATTTGTCATAATGTTAAAGATTTAATTTGTTTATGATGCAAACTAAATACGGGCTTGTGACAACAGTATGTCAGCAGGAAAACGGAAAAATAAAAAAAAATGAAAAAAAGTGGAACTCACTTCTCCTGATGACTATCGGGACCCTTCAAAGGAGGGGGCTTTATTCTTACACATTGGGAGAGCACTTCCTACAATCATTATCCATTCTCTTCCTGGTCGGTGTTTGGCCACCGACCTGGTATAAATTCTTACAAGATCACATTTATCCCACCCCATAGTTACCGGCCCTCCAGGTGGGGACTCCCTAAATCCTGTATCCTAAAATATCCTATGAATTTTTTTCCCCCTGAGCCATGTCGACTCGCGGTGATAATGCCTGGTATCTATACCATCCTTGCGCACGATTTCATACAGCTCGTCCTGATTGACCCAGCGGGCCCTGAAGAGTTTCCCGTTCTTCCTGAACCTTGGTTTTTCAAGCACCAGTATGGGCCTGGAAGCATCATATGCCGGAATGTCGATCACATATTCAACGAATCCTTTGGACAGCGCCCTGTCCTTGAATATCGTGATCTGGCTGGCGGCTGAATCGTTCCTGCTGAACACTGTTTTGCGGATAAAGTATTTCGGGCACGAGTTCCCGAACCTGTCCTGCACCGGGATGGATTTGCTGAACGTGTCGCCGTATACTTTGAAAGGTTCGTTGTGGAACAGCCTGAACTGGCCCAGGGTCACCAGGTTGATTTTCGAAGAATCCAGGTAAAAACCGAGAGGTCTCGTGGGTCTTTCAGCTTTCGGGCTGGGTTTGGCGGTTTTTCCTGAAGGATCAGTGGTTGCCGCATATAATTGGCATCCAAGCATTAATATGCATGAAAACAGTTGACGTAAAAAAAGCTTCATTCACTAACAATTATACAAAAAACATGACGAATATCATAGCGATTTTTTCGCACAGAGGGGCTGACAGCCTTGCTGTTGCACTGTCCAAATATCTAACATATTGCGATTGAGTATTTTAGTTTTTTGAAAAAATTATTGCTCCGCAATGACGCCGGCGATCTCCCTGATCCTGGTCTTAAGGCTTGCCGGACTTTTAATTTCGGCCATATCGCCGAACATCATGTACCAGCGTGCAAAGCCTTCCAGGGAGGATGTAAGAAAGGTCATTTCATATGTGTCTTTTAATTCGCGCTGGGATATGAAGCCGTTATAGTATTTCTGGTCGCCCAGATGTTTCATGATGCTTTTGTCGATCTGCATCACCACCGTATGCAATTCCTTTTCCGCAGACACCTGTTTCAGGAATGTTTTGAGAGAGGGATGATGCTTGTCGAAAGACTGCCCGCTGGAATTGACCTTTGATATGCGGTCGGCCCTGAAATGCCTGTAATCGCCTCTCAACCTGCACCATGCCACCATATACCAGTTGAGCCCTGAATAAAAAATGCCCACAGGTTCCACATCACGTTCGGTATTTTCCTGCGTGTGGTTGGAAAAATACTGCATTCTCAGGACCTGTTTGCCTGAAATGCTTTTCAAAATCATCTGCAGGTGGCTGCTTTCGTTTTTGTCTTTTGGCAGATACCGGCTGTCCATTACCTCTATATGGGACTCTATGTTTTCAAGATAATCTTTTTCCGTGCTCCTGAGTACCGACCGGATCTTGAACATGGCCGACCTGTAGCTGTTCCTGGTATCTGTATCGGTCAGTTTTTCCACCAGTTTTTCAGCGGTGAGAAACGCGGTGGCTTCTTCGGTGGTGAACATGACCGGCGGCAGGCGATAACCATCCATGATGGAATATCCGAGTCCCGCCTCACCGACAAGGGGAACACCGGCCTCTTCCAGGGTGCGGATATCACGGTAGACCGTCCTGAGGCTGATATTGAAACGGTCGGCGATATCCTGCGCTTTCACGATCTTGCGCGATTGGAGATGTATAAGCATGGCGGATATGCGGTCGATGCGGTTCACAGGACAAAACTAAGGATTTACACCAAAAAATGCACACAGGGGAAGTGTTATAGGATGGTGTGGGGGGGGACCCACCCCTTGCCTCCCGGGAGGGGACCCACCGCTAACCCCTCCAGAAGAGGGGACTTTATTCTTACTACTACCTAGTTATTCATTATTCATT
>CALMKH010000031.1 GCA_937867025.1 uncultured Bacteroidota bacterium
CTTTCCACACCTTATGCACAATATTGGTTTACAGATATTTAACAAAATGGTCATGTCCTTGCTGCCTATACAAGTAAGCATTGGCAAACCAAACACGGCCTATGATGAGGAGACTGAACTGCACGCTTTTATTTTCTCTTGTTTTCGCCTTTGGGGCCCAGGTTTCCTTTGCATGCCAGGTCACACCTTCTTTTACCTATACAACTACCCATACCTGCGGACTACCCACATTTGTTCATGCCAATAATACATCTACCGGCACGGCCAACAGTCTTGCAAAATACTGGTGGAAACTGGATAACGGCATAGCATCGGATACCATTCCGGGACGCGATTCCATTATCATTCCCATACGGTACACCGGAACGCACCGCATCAGGCTTTACGTAAAGGATACCTCAGGCTGTATTGACTCTTCCTCACAGGCAACAATAAACGTAAGCTCCAATGCCAGATCCATTGTCGACCAGAGCGGCATCGGCACACTCAGGCCTGTATGGACCAACTGCATCCAGTTTACAACCGATCCGGATACATTCAGGGTGAATTTTCAATCGTCCGATACCCTCAAAAAGCTTAAAATATTCTGGGGCGACGGATCCTCCGATATGGCAGGAGCCGACCTCAATCCCAACACCGTTAAATCACACCTGTATACCAGCCTTGGCATATTCACCGTTAAAATCGTTACCACCAACGGCAACTGCGTGGATACCGTTTACGGAACCGTTTACAGTCAGCGGCAGCCAACCGCCGGTATTATCGGACCGCCTTCCGGCAGCAACAGGGGATGTGTTCCGCATACATTACGGATCGTCAACAACTCCTACAATATTTCTGACAATACCACCTTTGAAGTGGATTGGGGCATAGGCGAGAAAACCTACCTGTCGCACACAGGTTATGATGATACACTCTATCACACATACACTGCCGGCATATGTTCCGGTATTATCAGGATCACAGCGACCAACGTCTGTGGAAGCTCATTCACCACATGGAACCCTATCGATATAAGCGATGTTGACACAGGGCGCTGGACGGTTACAACAAGTTGTGATCCAAGCACTCCGTACGTTTTCAGAAATGCAATGACAGACAATTATTGCCTGAATCCCGATATCAAATCATACTATTGGGATTTTGGCGACGGTAAAGGCGGCGGATGGACTAACAGCAAGGCAGATCAATTACACACATATACAAAAGAAGGTGATTATTTTGTCACCCTTATCGCCAAAACCGGGTGCGGAAATGATACATTCATCGACAGGGTGATTGTGCGTTTCAGCCCGGTTGCGGGGTTTGCTTTCAATACCGCTAATGGCTGCAAACCTCTCTCAGTGTCCCTCACCGATACCTCGTCCGGAAGCGGCAGCACACGAACCTGGACTGTGCGCGACGGCAGCACAACACGAACCTTTACCGATTCTGTCCTGAATTATACGTTCATTAATCCGGGCCTTAACTCCGTATCGCTTAAAGTGGTGAATTCCTGCGACTCTTCCGTCCTGATACGGAATTTCAGAGTGACCGGTAAACCTACAGCAGCATTTTCCAATATTCCGGGAAGCTGCATTCCCATGGTGGTGGATTTCGATAATACCTCCACTTCATATTTCGGCAATCCTTCATACAGCTGGAATTTCGGAGATGGCACCACATCCGCTCAAAAAGACCCTGCCCCGAAAACCTACTCAACTGCCGGCAATTATACTGTTACACTTATTGTCAGCGACAGCTGCGGAAATGACACTTTCACGCAAAACTTTATTGCGTACGACCTGCCCGTTGCCGCCATGAACGGCGATACGGCAGGTTGTACGTTCGATTCTTTGTCATTCAATAACACCTCTTCGAATTCCAATTCCTTCGAATGGGATTTCGGCGATGGCCAGACACTCACTGCCTCCTCCCCCGGAATAGCCAGACATGCATACTCCCTGACCGGAACGTATACGATAAGGCTCATTTCAGGTACAGGTGCCGGTTGCAGGGACACTGCTTATCATACCGTGTTTATCAGGCCAGGGGCAAAAGCGCAATTCGACATTGATAAAACGTATGGATGCAATCCCGTAACATTCCGTTTTACAAACAACTCCATTTATGGCAAGGATTTCAGGTGGTACGCCAATGGTCAGCTTGTTTCCACCAATAAAGATCTTGGCGACACAACCCTGTATAACGACACCACGGTTATAAGGCTTCGACTCATCGCCACCAGCGCATCCTCCTGCCAGGACGATTCCACTGAAAAAATATTCTTCACGCCGAAGAATCCGGAAGCTATCATAAATAACCGGGATTCCGGCTGCGGCATCCTGCGCGTTAACTTCATCAGCCAATCCACCAATGCGGTAACCCATTACTGGGATTTAGGCAACGGAGATACATCCTACAGCCTTAAACCTGTGGTAAATTATCAAGTAGCCAGGGAAAATGATACGCTATACTATCCTTCCCTTAAAGTGACCAACTGGGCCGGATGCATTGATTCTACAAGCACGGTTATCAAAGTATTCCCAGGGCCTGAGGCTGCATTCAGCATGGACGTGGACAAAGGTTGCGGACCTTTGGCTGTCTCATTCACCAACCTTTCCAGGACCAATAATTCCGATCCGTTCAGCAGCCTTAGCCATGCATGGTATTTCGGGGATGCGGATACATCCGGCGCTGTTGACCCAAGCCACACATTTAACCCTCACCCACTGCAAGATACTGTTTACAATGTATCGCTGAAAACCACTACCATCAACGGGTGCTATGATTCCGTCAGCCGCTCCGTCAGGGTATATCCTTTGCCTCTTGTAAACTTTGCTCCTGACAGGAACTCCGGTTGCTCCGTGCTGCCTGTCAGCTTTTATAACCTTAGCAACCCGCGTGATACCGGCAGTATCGCTATCATGTCATTCAGGTGGAATTCGGGCAATGGTGCCAGCGACACAATGCAAAACTTTAGCGCCAGCTATTCCGCTTCCCTGACAAAAGATACTGTTTACCAGGCAAAACTTGTCGGCTACAGTGAGCACGGCTGTAAGGACAGTGCAGTCATGAACATTATCGTTCATCCGCAGCCTGTGGCCCGGTTCACCCTGAACCGGTTGAGCGGCTGCACACCCCTGCATATTTCTACACAAAACCAGTCCCTTTCCATGGATGGAGGTCCCCTGACCCACAGCTGGGACTTTGGCAACGCTTACAGGTCGGCCTCCGAAGATGACTCCAGCATCTATTTCAATGCCACAAACGGCGACAGGTCATTCACCGTCACTTACCAGGCAGTCAGTCAATACGGCTGCCGTGATACAGCCAGCGAAACCATCATTGTAAGACCAAAACCGGTTGCACGGTTCACTGTATCCGCTAAGAAAGCCTGTGCCCCGGTAAACCTTGACCTGTCTGACAATTCCATCAACGCATCACAGTATTTCTGGGCCGAAGGGAACAACCGTTTTCAGGGCAACCCCAATGAACAGATCGTGCTCAGCGGTTTAAGCCTGTTCGATTCCCTTTACATTATTTCGCATTATGTAGTCTCCCCTTACGGATGTGTCAGCGATACAGTATATGAACAGGTGCAGGCCATAGCCCGTCCGCTGGCGGCATTTGATTACAGCCACGATTCAGCCTGTTCAGGCGAAAACATTGCCCTGATCAATAATTCCCTTGGCGGATTCAGGTACCAGTGGAACTTCGGGGATAATACCGGTTCAACCCAGATCAATCCGAAACACCGCTTCATGAATATAAAGGGCAGCGGCACGGATACCACATTCAATGTCCGGCTGGAAGTCACTTCCCCCGCAGGCTGCAGGGACACTGTTGAGAAACCCGTATACCTAGTGGGAAAATCGATTGACAGGATCGTGCTTGACAAACCTCTGGGCTGTACCGACCTCCAGGTAACCATGAGCCACAATTCAAACACATTTAACACATTGTACTGGGATTTCGGCGATAATTCAGCAACTGAAACCGGGGATACAGTGAGGCACACATATGTGAACCCTTTGAATACATTTACCATGCAGCCCAAAGTGGCCTTGCACAGGCAAAGGTATAACTGCCGCGACACTGCATATGCCACCGTCTGGGTATATCCGAAACCGACTGCCGATTTCATAACCCAGAGAAATGATCCCTGCGATGCAGGCATTCATCAGCTTATCAACAAATCGAAATACAATACAGGCAATCAATGGACTGTGGACAGTACAATCTACACCGTATCAAGTTTCTCCATACTCCTGCCCAGCGCTGTAAATAAAGACACTTTTTACAATGTCAAACTCATAGTGACCAACAATTACAGGTGTGTTGACAGCATTGAAAAGCTGGTGAAGGTAAAACCTAAACTCAAGGTGAGCTTTGTGCAGCAGTCGCCCGTTTCGTGTGAAAAAGGAATGGTTAATTTCACCAACACATCCCTGAATTCCGTGCGCTCATTCTGGAAATTCGGTGACGGAGGCATCTCCAACGAAATGAATCCTTCTTATATCTATAATAAGTACGGAACTTATAGAATAATGCTATATGGCTATGATAAGGACGGTTGTGTCGACAGCAGCGATGGAAAAAACTTTTATACGGTACTTGAAAAACCTAAGGCTGATTTCTCGTACCTGCCCGCTATGCCAAAACTGCCGAATGCGCTGGTTAATTTCACCGCAAAACCCACTATCATTACAGTCAATGAGGATGACCTTGCCTATGAATGGGATTTCGGTGACAGCAGTTTTCCCGCCAACAGAAATCAGAAAAATCCTTCACATATCTATACGCGCTCAGGTTTTATGAATGTGAAACTTACTGTGTGGAACCAGCAGTGCAGTGATGCGATCATTATCCCTGTCTTCATTGAAGACCCTAAACCGGTTGTTGATTTCACGCCTGATACATTGGCCGGTTGCGCACCGTTCGCTGTAACGTTCAGGAATCACACCACCAATGTGACTTCCTACAGGTGGATATTCGGCGACGGCACCCCTGATTCCTATGAAAGGGAGCCCGTACATGTGTTCCGGCATGCTGGCCAGTGGGATGTCACGCTGATCGCGACAGGAACAGGAGGAACTGCCACACTCACAAAAAAATACCTTATTACAACCTATCCGCAGCCATTTGTGGATTTTTATACCAAAACACGCTTCCT
>CALMKH010000032.1 GCA_937867025.1 uncultured Bacteroidota bacterium
GCATTTGCCAGCACATCGTAAGTTTTGCCCTTAATAAGTTTTACCGGTGTTTCACCGATATATTCCCCATAGATCGCATCGTCTATATGTGCTGATCCTGCGAGTACAAATTCATATTCCGGAAAATCTTTCACGGCTGACAGCATGGTCGGCAGCACATATTTCAATTCGCTCATCCTGCTGCCGGGCAACAGGGCTATGACAGGTTTGGTGATCTGATGCCGGTCCTTAAAAGACGTATCGAATTCATAGTTTTCGATGGCATCGCACAACGGATTCCCGATATAGTCGGGTTTCACCCCATACCGTTTATAGAATTCGGTTTCGAAAGGAAGTATCGAATACAGGTGGTCCACATCGCGCTTTATTTTCCAGGCCCTCTTTGTGTTCCAGGCCCATACTTTAGGGCTTATGTAATAGTGGGTCCTTATGCCGTTTTCTTTTGCAAATCGCGCCATTTTCAGGTTAAAACCCGGGTAATCGATCAGGACCAGCGCATCCGGCTTGAAATCCATGATGTCCTGCTTGCAGAATTTAATAAAACCCATAATCTTTCCCAGATTGCTGATGATGTCGCTGATGCCCATAAAGGCTGTTTCACGGTAATGCTTTACCATCGCGCCGCCCTCAGCCAGCATCAGGTCACCTCCCCAAAAACGGATATCTGCATCTTTATCCTGGTGCTTTATATGTTTGATAAGGTTCGCACCATGCAGGTCACCGCTGGGTTCTCCGGCTATAAGATAATACTTCATTTTACCATGCAAAGTTAACATATATTTACAGTTTACAGAGCCGGATAATGCAATTTACCCGGGTTGCCCCCAAAACATGTATTCATACATGAATGATTGATTTAATTGGAAAAAAGACTAAATTCGCGCAAGTTTTTTAAACCAATAATTAACATGCAAGAAGTATATATCGTATCGGCGGTCAGGACTCCAATCGGCAGTTTCATGGGATCACTTTCATCTGTTCCGGCCACTAAACTGGGAGCCATTGCTATAAAAGGCGCCCTGGACAGGATCAAACTCAACCCGGAAGAAGTTCAGGAAGTGTATTTCGGAAGCGTCCTTCAGGCGGGCCTGGGTCAGGCACCGGCCAGGCAGGCTGCCAAGTTTGCCGGCTTGCCAAATACGGTTCAATGCACGACGATCAATAAAGTGTGTGCCAGCGGTATGAAAGCGATTTCACTTGGCGCTCAACAGATTATGACTGGTATGGCAGATGTGGTGGTGGCAGGTGGAATGGAGAATATGAGCCTTGTGCCGCATTACCTGATGAACAGTCGCACCGGCTATAAATACGGCAACGTAAACATGATAGACGGCATGGCTTATGACGGCCTGCAGGATGCGTATAATCAGCAGATGATGGGATGGTGTGCTGATCTTTGTGCAAAGGAGTACAATTTTTCAAGGGAAGACCAGGATACTTTTGCCATTACCTCATACAAGCGTGCAGCGAAGGCTTGGGAAGAAGGCCGCTTTAAGGATGAGATTGTCCCGGTCGAAATTACCGATAAAAAAGGTAAGGTTACAGTGATCGATCAGGATGAGGAGTATAAAAACGTGAATTTCGAAAAAATACCCGGGCTCAAGCCGGCATTCAATAAGGACGGAACAGTGACTGCGGCCAACGCCAGCACCATTAATGACGGGGCAGCTGCCCTTGTGTTGATGAGCAGGCAGAAAATGGAAGCCCTGGGACTCAAGCCTCTGGCAAAAATAAAAGGCTTTGCAGATGCAGAACACGAACCTGAGTGGTTTACCACAGCTCCAAGCAAAGCCATGCCTAAAGCTGCGGCCAATGCCGGTGTGTCAGTATCCGACATTGAGTTTTTTGAATTTAATGAGGCCTTTTCAATAGTAGGACTTGCCAATAATAAACTCCTGAACCTCGACCCTCAGAAAGTAAATGTTAACGGTGGGGCGGTAGCATTAGGGCATCCGCTTGGCGCCAGCGGAGCCAGGATTATTGTCACACTGCTGGGTGTTCTCAGGCAAAACCAGGCCAAGCTCGGCGGTGCTGCCATCTGCAACGGGGGCGGCGGTGCAAGCGCCATGGTGGTCGAAGCCCTATGATGCACTCCGGCTTTTTTTCGGAAAATACAGGTTATGCCTGTTCCTGACACAATATTTGGCATTATTTTTAATTAATATAAATATATGCATTGGCGTTTTCGTGTTTTCTTACTTCTATCTTCCATCACTCTTTTTACACTCAGGCTGCATGCACAGGATGAGCTCGTATTGCTGAAAAGATATTCCGACAGCCTAAGGTTCTGTAAGGTTGATTCGGGGAGGTATATGTACAATGATTCGTTTACGCGGACTTTAAAAGCTTTGATTGATGAAGACAACGCGTTTGATTTGAATCTTGATTCCATCAAAAACACCATATCCGTGATGATGTCCGATGACCGGAAAATGCGGGTGATCAGCTGGGTGTACATTAACGACAGGGAAGAATATGCCAATCACTGCGTGGTGCTTTACAGGAAAAAGGAGAACGCAAAGGCGAATGTTTTCTGGCTTCGCGACCAGATCGAACCAAAAACCGATTCCCTGTATACGGATTATCCCGCGGAGTTCTGGCCTGGGGCTCTTTATTATCAGATGTACCACTTTACAAAGAAAGGCAAAGACTATTACTGCGTCCTCGGGCTTAACGGCATGTCAAGTTTTAAAAACCGGAAGATCATAGATGTGTTATGGGTGGACAAAGAAAATGAGCTGCACATCGGAGCTCCTGTTTTTTACAGTTCGGAAAGGGACTACACACCTCAATACCGCGTATTCTTTGATTTTGCTGATGCTTCCAGCATGCTGCTGCGTTTTGAGCCGGACAAGAAGATGATCACGTATTCAAACCTTGTTCCTTCGAATGCCGAAAAAATTGGCATGCGTCAATATTATATTCCCGATGGCAGGATAGACTACTATAAGCTGAGGAAGAAAGGGAAATGGGTGAAATATGAGGGTCTTACCGAATTTGACATGTTGGGGAACCAATAAATTTTATTTTTCCGTCATAAACTGTTAAACTTGTAAGATATGGGAAGATTCATTGTTTTATCGGGTATATTTTTCCTGTTTTTTTCTGCGACGACCGATTATGGTTTTAAAATAGCCAAGGTAAAATATAAGGGCGGAGGTGATTGGTATGCAAACAAGACTGCTTTGCCCAACCTGGTGGATTTTTGTAATCTGAATATCAAAACCAACATTCATCCTGCCGATGCGATAGTAGAAGTAGGTTCGCCTGAAATTTTCAATTATCCATGGGTGTACCTGACAGGCCACGGCAATGTGATCTTCACGGATTCAGAGGCTGAGAACCTTAGAAAATATCTTCAGTCCGGCGGCTTTTTGCTGATAGATGATAACTATGGACTTAAGCCGTTTATAGTCCCGCAGATGAAAAAAGTCTTCCCTGAGCTTGATTTTATTGAGCTGCCCTTCAGTCACCCGATATATCACCAGACTTACCAGTTCAACAATGGTCTGCCCAAGATACATGAACATGATGGTAAGCCACCCCAGGGCTTTGGTCTTATCTATGAAGGCAAACTGGTCTGTTTCTTTACTTATGAGTGCGATCTCGGGAACGGCTGGGAGGACCAGTCTGTTTACAATGATCCGGAAGAAAAGCGGCAACAGGCTTTGAAAATGGGAGCCAACATCATTCAATACGCATTCAACAGGTAGAACCGCGCGGGTGATGAAAAAAGTAATAGTTATCTACAACCCGTTTTCCGGCAGGAAAAAAGTGAAGAATCTGCCTGCTGCCATACAGGAACATATTGACAGGGAATTATTCGAGGTGCATATCTGGCCCACGGAAAAGGCAGATGACGTGGTACTGCTGACAGAAAAGGCTATCAGGGAAAAAGCCGATATAGTGCTTGCCGCCGGGGGCGATGGCACCATCAACCAGATCGCCTCACGACTGGTCAATACAGGTATTACACTTGGGATTATACCCCTGGGATCAGGCAACGGATTTGCAAGGCATTTTAAGATCCCTCTCAGAACTGAGGCAGCCATTGAGCGTCTGGGCCTTTTAAAACCCCGGTCAGTGGATACGGTGTGGGTCAACAGGCACTGTATGGTAAATGTGGGAGGTATCGGATTCGATGCACATATCAGCAGCCTGTTTGCCCATGTCAGGAAACGCGGCCTGCTTGGATATTTCAAAACGATAGTCAAAAACCTCAATTACAAAAGCAGGTACTACAGGCTGTATAATAAAAACATGTTGGTCTGGGAAGGCAAGGCCTTTATGATGAGCATAGCCAACGCCACCCAGTGGGGTAATAATGTGGTTGTGCATTCGGGAGCGTTGCCTGATGACGGCATGCTTAACATGGTTGTTATTGCGAGATTCGGATTTTTTGATTTTTTCACGATAGTCGGAAGTTTGCTGACAGGCAAACTGCACCGCAATAAAAACAGCATTACATTTACCGGAACTGACTTCCGGGTAGAACGGGATCATGAAGGGCCTGTGCATGTGGATGGTGAACCTTTGTGGCTTGGCAAGGAAATAAATATTAATATTGAACCTTTAAGTTTAAGCATATTGAGCAATGGCTAAAAAGATAAAAAGGGAAACGGACGGGTTTATGTATAGTACTGACCCTGATTTTGAATACCGTAATGAAACGGAAGAAGCTGATACCTTGCCTCCTCAGCAGCAAAAACTGAACATTCGCCTGGAAACCAGGCAGCGGGGAGGTAAAAAAGCGACCCTTGTGAAGGGTTTTATCGGGAAGAAGGAAGACCTGGAGGACCTTTGCAAAAAGGTAAAGAACCATTGCGGTACCGGGGGGAACGTGGTAGACGGTGAAATGCTGATACAGGGCGACCAGGTGCAGAAAGTGAAAGCTTATCTTATCTCGATCGGTTATAAAACCAATAACATATAATTCAGGCACGCATCTAACCGATAATTCCATAATCACTAATGAACTCCACCACCCGTGGCATATTCGGCACTTTTTTTGCCAAAATGATGGTTTCATTGTCAGGATTGTTGCTGGTGGTGCTGACATCGCGGTATCTGGGAGCCGAGGGCAGAGGCACTATTAGCCTGATGATGTCTCTTATCGCATTGCTGCAATTGTTTTGTGACTTTGGAAGCAATTCGGCGATCATTAATCTTTCGTATCAGGTCAATCAGCGGGATTTATGGCTCAGCAGTCTTTTATGGGTTTTGGGCATATGCCTGATAAGCTATCTGCCGATATTCTTCTTTCCGGATATAAGGTTTATTTTCCTGGTGCCGGCTGCTGCTTTTTTATATTCGTTCATCAATGTCAACAGCCTGCTAATGATGGGAAATCGCATGGTGTTGCATCGCAACATGATATTGATTTCCTCACCTGTGCTGTTACTGGTTTTTTTCGCCGTTTTGTTTTTTAATACGCCGTTCGGAATGGCCTCATACCCTGTAGCGCTTTTTATGGCATTGCTGGTCAGCTCGGTGGCATCGTATCTTATTCTTAAGGCAAAATTATACGGTCGACAACCGTTTTCTTTTCAAACACTGGTACTCCGCCAGGGAGCATGGGTTCAGGGCGGCCAGGCCCTGCAATTCCTGAATTACAGGATTAATTTTTTTATTGTGGCGGCGTATATGGGCGAGGCGTCCTTGGGTAT
>CALMKH010000033.1 GCA_937867025.1 uncultured Bacteroidota bacterium
CATTATAACTGCGGCGGTGTAAAAGCCGCCATGCAGCCAAAAGACCTTGGCATTCTGAATCCGTGGCTGCGGAACATTCGGGACGTATACAGGCTGCACAAGGATGAGCTCAACGCCATCAAGGATGAGCACGACCGGTATAACAGGCTGGTGGAGTTGAACGTACAGGAACAATGTATCAACGTGATCAAGCTCGCCAGCGTACAGCAGGCCTATATCCGCAACAAGTATCCGATTGTCCACGGCTGGGTGTTTGATATAAAGAGCGGCAAGATCATCGACCTGAACCTGGATTTCAAGAGTATACTGAAGGATATTCAGCAGATATACGATCTGACAGGAACCATTACCGAAAGCAAGTAATCTGAGTTAGCCTTTATACCTTATTTCTGCAGATTCTGACCGCAATCCTTC
This sequence comes from uncultured Bacteroidota bacterium, assembly GCA_937867025.1. GTDB lineage: Bacteria > Bacteroidota > Bacteroidia > NS11-12g > UBA955 > JABMMZ01. The sequence goes on from CALMKH010000033.1 coordinate 415, forward strand.
CTCTTTTGACTTACGGAAATCTGAAAAATATAGTAATTGTAAGGGTAAAAGTATAAATCCGTAAAAAAAAATCGTTTTTTTTTATATTGTTTTATTTTTTTAATTTTACAATAAAACAATTGTTGACACAAATTTGCCGTTTACCCAATCATAGCAAGGATTTCCGGCATTTTTTTATCTTGCAATAAAGTTCCAAAAAATTATGAAGAGTCTTGTAAAATCGGGGAGCTCTTTTAGGTATAAAAAAGTCTTATTTTAGATAATGGGATAACGTGTAAAAAAAAACTGCTGTCCCATAATTTTGATTCCATAATATAAATAGGTATAATACAGGATGTTATATGCGCATTTTAAAAATTGGACACAGCAAAAAATGCCGAGATTTTTCATAAGTGAGTAAATAGTACTAGGCTATTGTAAACCTCTCATAATTCATTGTTTCTGTGTTATATACAACATAATTTTGCCTTCACCTTTAAACACTAAATACATTTTTTTATGAGCTATCATTACGTTAAGAATTTACATGGGATATTCAGGATAAAATACCTTTATGTAAGTTTTCTCCTTTTTTCCTCCTTTATTAAAATAAATGCACAAACCGCTACGCAGGTAACCCTGGGCGGTACGAGTACAGTTATTAATATCAATAATAATACTGCCACGGTTGTTGATCCTGCGATTACTTTAAGTGCTAACGGAACTATTACAGGATTTACTGTTTCCATCACCGGCAGTTATACCAGCGGCGACGTCCTTTCGTATACCGGCTCTTTACCGTCAGGTGTGTCAGCCGCCGCGTTCAACACATCCACCAGGAGCCTGGTTTTTACCGGAACCACCTCTGCGCCCAACTGGCAAGCCCTGCTGCGAACTGTAACGCTTACCACTACATCGGCAGTGTGCAATCCGGAAAGCAGGAAAGTGAGCTTTGTAGTCGGAAACAAATACTACAATATAATCAATGGGCACTTTTACGAATATTATAGTACAGCCAGCACCTGGACAAATGCCAAGACCTATATAGCAGGCCTTTCCTATTTCGGCAGGGAAGCGTATATGGCCACCCTTACGTCGGCCCAGGAAAACAGCTTCGTAGCTGTACTGATAGGGCAGAACTCATGGATAGGATGCTCCGATAACCTGAGCCAGGTTAATGCTGCATTGGGTTATACAGCTTATGCCAGCCAATCAGCCGTTGACGGAAATTTTTACTGGGTAACCGGTCCGGAAAGGGGCACCAAAATATCATCGCAGAACGCCTGGGGTTCAGGCGGCGTATTGCCGGTGAGCGGGGTGTACAATAACTGGACAACCAATGAACCGAACGATTATCCGGGACTTACTACCTCATCCCCGGGCCAGGAAGACTACGGACACATGTACTCGTCTACTTACCTGTGGAACGACTTTCCCAACTCATCCACGATCGGAACCATTTTTGAATACGGAGGCATGCCTAATGACATCACCACATCTCAGGTGGTTCATACCAGAGATGTAACCATTAACGGGGCTCCTTCAGGAACGATAACAGGAGGAAATGTTTCCGTATGTTCGGGCACCAACAGCACCACCCTCACCCTTACAGGACTCACTGGCACCGTAGTTCGCTGGGAATCTTCCCTCGATAATTTCCTTACTGCAGGAACCACTATCAGCAATACAACCACTTCCCATACAGTTACCAATATTTCCACCAGCACCTATTACAGGGTGATCGTTAATTCATCAAGCGGTTGCACCAACCTGGCCACCTCACCGACATCCGTCAGTGTAAGCACTACCGTTGCCGGAAACATCGTCGCTTCCAACAATACTATCTGTGCAGGCTCGATGGCCAGCTTCAACCTGTTCGGACATTCGGGCAGCGTGGTAAAATGGCAGGTATCCACCAGCAGCACTTTCGCTTCGTCTGTCACTGACATTTCCAATACGACAACAGCACTTAATCACACACTGGTCGGAACGGGCACCTATTATTTCAGGGCCGTGGTGCAAAACAGCGGATGCGGCAGTCCTGTCAATACCCCCGGATACACCATATCTGTTATCTCGGGTACGTCACCCGTAGGCGGAAGCATAACCAATGCCGAGCATTGCGGGGGAAGCAACTCCGGTACACTGACGTTGTCAGGTCATACAGGTTCGGTTTCAAAATGGCAATATTCAACTGACGGAGGCATTGTCTGGACCGATGTCAGCAATACCACGACCAGCCTTTCCTACTCCAGCGTCAGCAGCAACCGTACATACAGGGCCCTGATAACAAACGGTTCATGCGGAAGCACCTACAGCAGCACCGGAACCATTACAGTATACGGCGGCACTGTGACCCGGTGGGATGGCGGAACCAGCAGCGCCTGGCAGACATCTTCAAACTGGTGCGGAGGCATTGCCGACAATGGCATTGACGTGGTGATCAGTCCAACCGCAACGAACCATATCGTGCTGGACCAGTCGCGAAGCATTGGAACCCTCAATTTTAACGGTTCGGGTAAATACATCAGCATAGGCAATTATACATTGACGGCTTCCACCATCAGCAATCCCAGCTCTACAAGCTATGTTAAAACCAATGGATCCGGTCAGCTCAAAATGAACATTTCCAACGGAAGTTCGGTAACATTTGCCGTAGGTGATGCCACCTACAATCCGGTCACTATTACCAATAATACCGGAAGTTCCGACTACCTGTCCGTGCGTGTGCTGAATGAAGTATTCGTGCAGGGAACAACAGGTTTCACATCTTCCGCAGGACGTGTAAAAAGAACCTGGGATATCAGCAAAACAAATGCAAACGCCGGTTCGGGACTGAACTTCGTATTCAACTGGAACGCGGGAGAAACCGTTTCGCTGAGCACCCCGGCATTATACCACTACGAAGCGGGCAGTTGGGAACAGCAACTGGGTTCTACATCATCACTGGCCACCAGCCTTACCTACATTGGATATACGGGCACTTTTTCGCCGTTCGCGATAGGAAACGGGCTGACCCCACTGGATGCCAAGCTGGTAAGTTTTGATGCCAAACCTGTAAACTCCAGCCATACCGTATTGTTGAACTGGACTACAGCCAATGAGGAAAATAACAGTCATTTCGAGATCCTCAGAAGTTTTGACGGACGGACCTGGAGCGGCATTGGCAAAACAGAAGCTGCCGGAAGCAACGGACCCAACACTTACAGTTTTATAGACCAGCATCCCGGACAGATGAATTTCTACCGTCTGAAACAGGTTGACCTGGATGGCAAGTTCACCCTGCACATGATACGCCAGGCCGATTTCAACACCCCGCATGAAGAACTGGTTAAACTGTCCCCCAACCCTTCCAGTGGCAAGGTGGAAATCGTCACAGCCGAACCCGCCGTATACACCGTATATGATGTCAACGGCCGATCGGTATTGGAAGGAGAAGTCCGGACCAACACAATAGTGGACAGTCTTTCACCCGGCATGTACACCGTACACGTCAAACTGCTAAGCGAAAAATCATATTATATAAAACTCGTGATAGAATAATAACCCCACACATATAAACCATGAAGCAAAGCCCGGCAATCAACAGATTCCGGGTTTTTGCTTTCTTATCCGGACCCGGATTCTCTGCCGGTTACCCTGCCTGAGGACTTTAACGACAATCACACCTTTCTGATAGAAAACTTCTATTATGCTTAAGCATATTCTGAAATAAAACGTATGTTTGTTATAAAATAGATCTGTCATGAGCATTCAGAACGAACTCCGCGAACTGGTGAATGCCAGCGTCATTACTGAAGATGATGCATTGAGGATCAGCACATGGTATCAATCGGCTAAAACTCCCCCGCACAAGCGGCTGCTAATTATTTTCGGCGTGTTGGGTGCCATCCTGGTTGGCCTGGGCATAATACTTGTTATCGCGCATAACTGGGATCAGTTCCCCAAGAACCTCAAAGTCGTATTTGCATTTCTCCCCCTTGTCATCGGGCAGGTTCTAACGGCATATAGCCTGCTGGGCGGTAACTCTAACCAGACCCTGAAAGAGAGTTCGGCAGCTTTCCTGTTCTTTGCCGTAGGCGCCAGCATTTCCCTGGTGAGCCAGGTCTATAATATTCCCGGCAATACTGGTGACTATCTACTCGCATGGATGCTGCTTTGTTTACCTGTTATTTATGTCCTCAACTCCTCTATCGCTTCCTTACTGTTCATTGCGGGAATAACTTTTTATGCGATCCATACCGGCAATGACCATTCTTTCGCAAATCCACCTGACTGGTATTACTGGATCATGCTGGCCGGCATAATTCCTCATTATTATCGTTTGCACAACCTGAACCCCAAAAGCAATTTCCTGTTCTTCCATAACTGGATGATTGTTTTATCACTCATTATCTGCCTGGGGACCGTGGATACCAACATCAATGCGCTGACCTCCCTGTCCTATATCTGCCTGTTCAGCTTTTTGAGTGTTATGGGCAACACGCCTTTTATCCGCCAACAGAAGGCTGCTTCCAATGCCTGGAAGATATTGGGCCCTGCCGGGTCTATTGTATTGCTTTCCTTATTAAGTTTCAATGATTACTGGAAATGGTTTATCTGGCGACATGCTGTGAACTTCTCTGATGTCATCACCTCGCAGGTTTTTTATGCAGGTGTAATTTTTGCCCTTATTTCCCTGTATTTACTTGGCAGACAGAACTTTAAAAACAGCAATGCTTTTGAATGGATATTCATTCCCTATTATTTTATTTTTATTTTCAGTATTTCATTTCCGGTCGTTGGTCCTGTCTTTGTAAATATCCTCTTGCTGGCATTGGGCATTCTGACCATATACAATGGCGCCCGAAAGGACCATCTGGGTATTGTCAACTTCGGACTGCTGATCATTGCGATATTGGCTGCGTGCCGTTTTTTCGATTCAAATATAAGTTTCGTGCTTAGGGGAATCATGTTTATCGCCGTAGGAGCCGGATTTTTTGCCTGCAATTATTTCATGCTTAAAAAAAGGAGGACAAATGAATAATAAAGTATTTATCTGGATACTGTTTGTGCTGATGGTTGCAGCACAGATATTTGCTCCTGCAAGCATGGTGATTGCCAGCGAAGACACCCTTGCCACGGGACAGGAATTTAAGTTCAGAACTGAACCTGTCGACCCGGCCGATCTTTTCAGGGGCAGGTACATTACACTTAATTTCAGGGACAATTCGATTTCTCCGAAAGGCCAGACATGGAAGGAAACTGAAACAGTGTACGCCACAATAGGCAGCGATGACAGCGGCTTTGCTTATATAACGGACCTATCAAGGGATCGGCCGCAAAACACGGTTTCCTATCTTACATGCAGCGTACGCTATTCCGATGCAGACAATGTCACCTTGAATTTCCCGTTCAACAGGTTTTATATGGAAGAAAGCAAGGCTCCTGAAGCTGAGAAAATATACAACCGGATCGGTCGCTTGCCGGGTAGCCGTACCTATGCACTGGTCTGCATAAAAAAAGGGAACTCCGTACTGAAAGATGTTGTTATTGACGGAGTTCCTATAGGCTTGAAGGTTTCGGAATAATCCTTTTCTGCGTGTAAATCCTGCCATTCTTTCATGTAATTTTATAACAAGACCATGGGGGTTCCTCAGGAACTTTGCAGAATATAATTTACGTTATCATGCAAAACGAAGATATCAAACCCGGAAAAACTCATAAAAATGCCGCCAGCAGCGATCATCCCAAAACCAACCAGGATTTTAACAGCAAAAAGCCTGTTCCGCATGATCCAGAGCTAAAAGCGAATCCTCCCGGCAACAGGCAGAGGAATGACACCCTTCTGCCCGGGGAAAATACGGATCCGGCAGATGCCGACGGGAACGGGAACCTGATCAACGAATATGACGACACAGAACTTTACAGTTCAAAAAACGCAAGTAGTGAGGCTGGCGATATGGATGAAGGCGACATGGACGAGGATGACGATCCGGATATAGACTTTACATCCAACAAAAGTGTGCGAAATCCGGATGCGAGGGAGTTGTAAGTAGGATGCTCATGAGAATGGGATTCTTCATCTTTTACAAAAAACAATGAAGAGCAAGCGTGAAGGATAGAAGCGTAAAGCCCGCACCGTGAAGCAGAGCCAAAGCTCGCTTTACGGGAGGACTTGCAGCGGATAGCCTGACCCGCAGGGGCACGCCCGCGTTTACAATATCATGATTCTCCAGGATGCAAGCATTGAACCGGATCAGATTTCCACTTCCACCTGGGTGCTCAGCAGATCTTCCAGCGTTTCGCGTCTCCTTATCAGTTTCGCTTCACCATCGATAATAAATACTTCTGCAGGCCTGAAACGCGAATTGTAATTGCTGGACATGCTGAATCCGTAAGCGCCCGCATTGTGAAAAGCCAGTATATCCCCTTCCCTGACTTCGTTCAGTTTCCTGTCCCAGCCGAAGGTGTCTGTTTCACAGATATAGCCGACAACTGCATATATCCGTTCTATACCTGCCGGATTGCTGACATTGGTGATCTTGTGGTATGCGTCATAGAGCATGGGCCTTATCAGGTGGTTCATTCCGCTGTCGACGCCGGCGAACATGGTGCTGGTGGTTTGTTTCACCACATTGGTCTTTACCAGGAAATACCCCGATTCACTGACCAGGAACTTACCGGGTTCAAACCACAGCTCAAGTTCCCTGCCATATTGAGCGCAGAACTCTATGAAACGCGCCGCTATTTTGGCACCTATGCTTTTAATGTCGATGTGATTATCGTCTTCCTTGTATGCCACCTTGAAACCGCTTCCGAAATCCATGTACTGCAGATCCTTGAAATCCTGAGCAGCCTCGAACAACAATTCGGCCCCGCGCAGGAAGACTTCTGCGTCGAGTATATCGCTGCCGGTATGCATGTGAAGGCCTTCCACCTTGATATCGTATAGTTTCACCACGCGCAGCACATGGCGCAGCTGGTAATAGCTGATCCCGAATTTCGAATCGATATGTCCCGTAGAAATCTTGTGATTCCCGCCGGCCATGATGTGCGGGTTGATACGTATGCACAGCGGCTTTGTGTTGCCGTAGCGCGCACCGAACTGCTCCAGTACGGAGATATTGTCAATGTTGATCTTTACACCCAGGCTGATGGCCATTTCAATCTCTTCCATGCTGACACCGTTCGGCGTATACAGTATTTGTGCGGGATCGTAACCAGCCCTTAAGGCCAGCCATACTTCCTGTATAGACACCGCATCAAGACCGGCACCAAGTTTCTTCATGTACTTCAGAACGGAAAGATTTGTAAGCGCCTTGCATGCATAGTGCAAACCAAGCTTGACGCCGGGAAAAGCGTTATTGAGCTTTTCGAACTGGCGCCTCATTGTTGCTGCGCTATACACATACAAAGGTGAATCATACTGCTCCACCAGGCCCAGGACATCTACTCCGTCTATCTGGTACCTTCCGTTTACTAATTCCATAAGTGTGCGAAAATAATTTTTTTATACATGATTAAAAAATGCATTTTGCGTGCGGAACCTGTCTCAATAGTCCTGGTTATGTTTTTTGATTTTTAATATCATAATGATATGAACATCATTGTTCGTCCTTTTCGCCTTGTCGGATACGGATTTCGAAAAACGCTGATCTCCTGGAAAATTACGCCGGAAAGAAATCATATAGGTGCTGTCGTGACAGGTTCAGGGAATTGTATTAACGTTATATTATGGGTAGAATACTGGCAATAGATTATGGAAAAAAAAGGATGGGACTTGCCGTCACTGATCCTATGCAGATGATAGCGCAACCTCTGGCAACCATTGATGCTGCTGAGATCATGAACTATCTGAAAGCGTATTTCAGCAGGGAACAGGTGGATATGATCGTGTTGGGTGAACCCAGGCACCTGGACGGAAAAGATACGGATGCCACGCCCCTGGTGAAGGAGTTTGAAGAAAAGTTAAAGGCTAATTTCCCCGCACATCCGATAACAAAGATCGATGAAAGGCTTACCAGCAGGATGGCCAAACAGACCCTTATAGATGCCGGGTATAAAAAATCAGACCGCAGGAATAAAAAACTTGTAGATACAGTGGCTGCTGCCTTAATTTTGCAAACTTATTTGGAAATGAAATGATTTTACCGATATACGCATACGGGAGTCCGGTATTGAGAAAAAAAGGCGCAGATATAACCCGGGACTATCCCAACCTGCAGGAATTGATCAACAATATGTATGAAACCATGTACGACAGTCACGGCATCGGGCTTGCCGCTCCGCAGGTCGGCCTTCCTATAAGGCTGTTCATCGTAGATGGTTCGCCGATCGAAGACATAGAACCTGCCGGTTTCAAGCAAACATTCATCAACCCGCAGATCATTGAAGAGTGGGGAGAGCCATGGAAATATGAAGAAGGATGCCTGAGCATACCTACTATCAGGGAGAATGTGTCGCGCAAGCCGGAATTGAAGATCCGTTATCTCGACGAGCATTTCCAGGAGCATGAAAAGTCTTTTAAAGGCATGGCCGCACGCATCATACAGCACGAATACGATCATATAGAAGGGCGCCTGTTCATCGACCTCATTTCACCGCTGAAGCGCAACCTGCTGAAAGGAAAGCTTAACAATATCAGCATGGGCAAGGTGGATCACGATTACAAAATGAGATTTCCTGTTAAAAAATAACTTATGGAAAGCGACAGGATAAAAGCCTGGCATGACATTTTAGCCTTTATCAAACAAAGGTTCGGCAAGCAACCCGATATGGATGCGCTACTATTCATTATCGGCATGCGGGAACTCGGCCAGTTGGGCGAACGCAATTTCAAGAAAGACGAGAAAGTGTCGCTAATGCATATAGCCACATGTAAAGTCCTTAGTTACTCCGGCCATTACGAGCTTGTGGGAGTAGACAAGGACGGCTGGCCCCACTGGGAACTAAAAAAAAAGATACCCGATATGTCACTTTTAGAACAGGAAACCTATATTCGCGAGCATATAATAGAGTATTTTATTAACGAAAAAATCATATGAAACATTCATTCAGGCTCTTTGCCATTGCATTTTCAGGCTTTATGCTGATAAGTTTAGCTTCCTGCAGCAATTCGGGTTCCAACACGGAAGAAACCGCCAATACCGAAGATATCACCGCTGCCGACCAGACCGGACAAATGGCAGATACACCTCCGGTCAGCCCGGATACAGCCAAGGCAGCTGCCAGGAATGAAAAGCGCGATACAGTGATCATAAAGACGAGCGAGGGCGATATTACTGTTGTCCTGTACAATGAAACCCCGCTCCACAGGGAGAATTTCCTTTCACTTGCAAGGTCAAATTACTATAACAACATCATTTTCCACAGGGTTATCAAAGGTTTTATGATACAGACCGGAGATCCCGACAGCAGGAACGCAAAACCGGGTGTAATGTATGGACAGGGAGGTCCCGGCAGGACCATTCCGGCAGAGATCAGGCCTGAACTCCGCCACAAAAGAGGTACCCTGGCTGCAGCAAGGCTGGGAGATGAGATAAATCCTGCAAGGGAATCCAGCGGATCCCAGTTCTATATCTGTCATGTGGAGACACCCATGCTTGACGGCAACTACACCATATTCGGCGAAACTATTGCAGGCATGGACGTGGTTGACAAAATAGCCACCACTCCTACCGCTCCCGGCGACAGGCCGCTGAAAGATATCAAGATCATCAGCACCACTGTTAAGGGCGACAAAGCTGACAAGGCCGGCAAGAAAGGTAAAAAAGATGCCGGCACCAAGAGTAAATAATTCATAGCATTATGAAAAACATATACTGGCTGATCAGCTGCGCGCTGTTGTTAAGCCTTGCCTGTAAAAAAGAAAAAACCAACGATGACCCGAAAGAGGATGTCATTGAAATAAACACCTCATACGGCAACATGTATGTATGGCTGTACAAGGCCACGCCCCTGCACAGGGATAATTTCCTGAAGCTGGCAGGGGAAAAATATTTTGACAGTACAACCTTTCACCGTGTGATACCAGGATTCATGATACAGGGTGGCGATCCTAACAGCCGGGACAGTGATCCCAGCAATGACGGTCAGGGCGGTCCGGCCTATACCATTCCGGCGGAAATAAAACAGGAAATCAGGCATAAGCGGGGCGTGATCGCTGCGGCCAGGACGAATAATCCCCAGAAAGCTTCCAGCGGATCACAGTTCTATATCAGTGTCAGCACATCCGGCACAGCCAGCCTTGACGACAACTATACTGTGTTCGGCTATGTGATGAAAGGCATGGAGTGTGCCGACAGCATTGTCAAACAACCACGCACCAGCAGCACCAACAGGCCGATACAGAACCAATACATGCAGGTAAGGGTCATAAAGAAAAGTCTGAAGGAAATTAAAGAGGAATACGGTTACGAGCCGGAATTCTGAAAGTATACCTGAAAGACCTGCTCACCACCGGACTTCTACAAGCCTTTCACTGATTTTACAGCCGGATAGATGCCGGTCAGCAAACCAAGTCCTAAAGCCGTGGCTGCTACCAGCAGCACATCGTTCAGCATAAGCTTTACCGGATAACTCTCAATAATGGCTCCCTGCATCGTGATAAGTCCGTATGTTTCCTGAAGATATACCAAGACCACCCCTATCAGCAAGCCGGCCAGCGCTCCTATGCCTGCTATCATAAAACCGTTGCTTAAGAAAATATTCCTGATAAGCGAATGGCTTGCCCCCATTCCCGAAAGGGTTCTGATATCATCCTTTTTTTCGATCACCAGCATGGTAAGGCTTCCCAGGGCATTAAATGCCGCTATAAGCAGTATGAACGTCAGTATGGCATAACTCGCCCACTTCTCGCTTTTGAACATTTTATAGAGGGATGCCTGCTGTTCCATACGGTTTTGCACCTTAAAGCCCGGACCCAGTACGGTTTTTGTTTTTTGTATAACCTCCTCCACATCGGCGTCCTGTTGCACTTTCAGTTCAAGCGCCGACACCATGCCGTCCCTTTCAAACAGCTGCCTCGCGAAATCAAGTGGGACAAATACGTAACGGTTATTGATGTATTCATCCAGGCTGACGACCCCTGACGGCTCGATCTCCATCTGGCTGATGGCCCCGGGATCCGACACGGCATAGTCGCCCCGCCTGGGCGTCAGCAGGGATATCAGGCTGAACGGTCCGCCCACATTGGTATTGATCTTGTGATCGATGCCCGCGCCGAGCACAATGTAGTTGGCATTGTTTTTTTTCAGCAAAGCCTCCCCGTTCGTTACACGGCTTGACAGATCGTTCGTCTCAAAATACGATGTATCCACTCCCCTGACCGTACAAACGGTCTGGTAACTACTGTTCTTGATTACGGCGTTGTCTTCAAGAACCGGCTGGATAAATGCCAGGCCCTCTATGTGTTTAAGTTTGTTCCTGTATGCGTGTTCTTCAAAGACTTTTCCTTCATTGAGCGTTACCTTGATATCTGGATTGAACTTATTGTACATGGAAAATATGAGCTCCTCAAAACCGTTCATGGTGCTGAGTATGATGATAAGTGCGGCTGTACAGACCGCGAATGCCAGAACAGCAATGGATGATATAATATTGATGGCGTTTCTTTTCTTCCTGGCGAAAAGATACCGTTTAGCTATGTAAAGGGACGTGTTCAAGACTGTTTAAACGCTTTTACGACAATACATTTTCCTTTTTTGTGGCGCAGCGTCACGTCCAGAAAATTAAAGAGGATAACGAAAGGTATGCAAATGACGGAATAAAAAGGCAGTATCAGGAAAAAAAGCCTGGAGGTCTTTACCATGTAAGAGGGCCACCCTGTTGTAAGCTTCCAGCTCAGTACGCCCGGTGTACCGTAGACATAACGGGCCTTCATTTTTGAAAAGCCAGCTTCACGCAGTTTGGCTTTGAGTTCTATCAGGCTGTAACCGTTCCTGTAACGTTTGTCCTTGTATACATTGGTAGTGAGTTTATTATCGCGTTCGTCCGCATAATTACTCGAATTGAACACCAGCAGCATACCCGGTTTTTTTAAGCACTCATACATGTTTTTAAGCGCCAGCCTGTCATCTTCTATATAGTTGAGAAGATTGATGGCCATACACAGGTCGAACGTCTTTGGCTGATGAAAACTCAGTATGTCGCCGGTCCTGCAGTATATGTTCTTTACTCCTTCATCCTTGTAATAATTGGATGATTGTGCCACCATGCGGCTGTTCTTGTCAATGGCCAGCACATTGAATTTGGATTTCTGACGCGCAAAGAGGCCCAGAAGCTGCCCCATGCCGAAACCTGCATATAATACATGCTGAACTTTAGACTTGCGCCTGCCGCAGAGCATGATCTCTTTCCGGATGATATTATTCTTAAGGAGCAGCGAACGTGTCAGGAGAATGTAGGCTTTCCTGAACCTGGAATGTTTTCCGAGGGCATCAGCGAAAATATCAGTGTTGCAGCTTGCGGGCACTTATTTACTTTCCTTTTTTTTCCCGTGCTTCCCGTTCTTCCCTCAACTGATCAAAGAGTTTCTCGAACTTGACCACATTTTCGAGGCTGTTATCTTCAAAAAAAGAAAGCTCAGGGATGATCCGTACCGAATTGCGTATCTTCGAGGCAAGCTCCTTGCGAATATGCTTGTTGTAAAGGTTGACAAGATCCATTATGGCTGCCTTGTTCTTTACATTATAGATGCTGAGGTACACTTTCACGTACCCCAGGTCGGGGCTTGAGCTTACATCAGTCACCGTAATAAATGCCCCTTCAAACCAGTCGTGCATTCTTGACTGGAAAATGGCGCCGAGTTCCCTCTGCATCTCCTTATTAAATTTTTCTGTCCGTGTACTCATAAAAATCCACTGCAAAGTTATAATTTGCAAGCCTTGTTTTCACGTTTTTATTAAAATAATTTTAATTATAAAAGAAAGATAGCATGCATGTGTTCAATTGTATCTGGCAGGGGCTGACAACAGGAGTTGTACTAAGTCTTATGCTGGGCACTGTCTTCTTTTCACTGATACGCAACAGCCTTAAGTATGGTTATCATTCAGGCGTTTATATTTCGCTGGGAGTTATTGTGTGCGACATCATGTTCATCTCACTTGGCATTGCCAGTCACGGTTTTGCGGTTTTCCTGAAAAATTATAACCATTCTATTTCTGTTGTGGGAGGAGTAGTGCTGGCATTAATGGGAGTTTACATGATAGTCAGGGCAAAGCCGAAAATCCAGGAAGGAAAGGAATTTGTGCCGAAAAAGAACCCGCATTACTATTTCTTCGCCAGCGGCTTCCTGTTGAACGTGCTGAATCCTATCAACTTCTTCAGCTGGCTCGGCATCAGTACCATGCTGACAAGCCAGTACAATTATGACATTCCGGACAAGATCATATTCTTTACGGCCAGCCTGGTAAGCATATTCGTCGTTGAAATAATGATTGCCCACTCAGCGCATAAATTAAAAAAAATGGTAACTCCGCTGGTGTTGAAAAGGATCAACCAGGTGTCCGGATCGGTCTTCCTCCTCCTCGGTTTGCGCCTTGCACTAGGCATGTACCTTTAGCCCTCCTGTTTTTTTTTACCTTTGCTCCAGGCCTGCAATCCGAAGCAGGAAAAAACAGCAAGTCCCAGCATCAGCAGGGAATACAGATAAAGCGTTTCCCCCGTATGCAGCGATTTCCAGAGGTATAAGCCAGAAAAAGCAAGATTACAAATGATCCAGTACCACCATGTGGATATATCCTTCCGGATTTCAAGAACGGTGGCGAGAATAGAGAAGATGGCCAGAAGCACATCAGCATAGAGGATGGTTTCGCCCGTAGTGAAATTGAGCAATTCGCACACAAAAAAAGAAAGGCCGGTTCCAATGGCGATCCACAGCAGGTGGAAGTACCATTTTATGCCGTATGAAGGCTCCTTGTCCGCTATATAGGAATTCCAGTTGATAAAGCCCGCAATGCCGAGAAGGGCGTAGATAATATTCAGCAGTGAACTTCCGTACAGGTTATTATGATAAAACAGCCATGCCGATAACGCTGAGGCCACAATTCCGAAAAACCAGGCTATGGCTTTTTTCTTTACTGCGAGATATATATAAACAACCGTGCCAATGACGGAAAGAATTTCTACTAAAATCAACACCTGTGGCAAAGATGCGTTTATTTAAAGAATTTATACATTTATTTTTGTGAACAGCGTGAAAAAATATGCTCTCCTGGCCATCTGGCTTCTGACCATCCGCAGCGAGGCTCAGATCAAACACATGTTTGACACCATACGCTATGACCTCAAACAAAGACCAAGATCATTTTTCCTGAGTCTCGACGGCAAGACCTCCATCATACGCGACCTGCAGTTAAAAATGTTCGGCCTGCAGGCAGGTTACCTGTACAACAGGCGCACCAATATGTACATCGGTTATTACTCAACGCTCGACAATGCGCACCGTATTTACCGGAACCCCACAGCACCGCCGGGAACGGAAGATTCCAACACTATTTATACGGTGTATGGCCTTGCCTATTTTAACCTGGGATGCGAATATTACTTTTACAACTCAAGGAAATGGCGGCTCTCGTTTCCTGCGGGTATAGGCATTGGGGCCGGTTGGGATAAATTCTCCACCTCAACAAAGTTCCTCGAACAGAAGACTTCATTTGTACTCCCCCTTGAACTGGGATTCAATGCCAGTTATAAACTTAAGTGGTGGCTGTGGATAGGAGCCGGTATCGGAACGCGCTTGTCGCTGGCTTCAGGACAATACAACGGTCCATTTTATACGTACGGGTTGCAACTCAAGACAGGAGAAATATACCGGAGAACCAAAAAATGGGTAAAATCGTGGAAGGGCGATTGACCATATACAAGGTAAAATCCCGGTTTGCAAAGCACCAAACATGACGGGTTCAACGCTTGTATTGATTGATTACAACGGCATTACATCGGAAGCCTTTATCGTCAAAATCCACTAAACACAACAGCTGTGGGTTATTCGCCCAATATTTCCCAGCCTTTTGCGTTTAATTTTGCAGTAATGATGATGAAACGGTTTCTCCTTGCAGGCTGCCTGGTTTTTGCTCTGAATGGCAACGGTCAGTTAAGGCATATGTGCGACACCATCAGGTGCGATCTGAAAAAAGAAAATACCCTTGCCCTGGGTCTTGACAGCAAGAACAGTTTTATTCGTGATCTCCAGCTCACCATGTACGGGGCACAGGTCGGCTACCTTTTCAATAAGCGCACCAACATCCATATCGGCCTGTACACCACGTTCAACAGGAAAAAAACGGTGTATGACAACCCCAGTGCGGGATACGACCGCACCGACTCCAACACCGTATTCAACAAATTCGGCATGACCTATCTCAACCTTGAAGGCGAGTACTATTTCTATAACAGCGGCAAATGGCGCTTTTCCATTCCTGCCGGCATTGGCCTGGGCATGGGTTGGGACAAGTATTATAAGAACAATCAATACACACACAAAACAACTGCACTGGTGATACCGGTCGAAGCGGGATTTAACGCCACATATAAGCTGAGCTGGTGGGTATGGATCGGAGCCGGCCTGGGCACCCGCGTGTCCCTGGCCTCACAAAAATACAATGGCCCTTTCTTTACATACGGCCTGCAATTCCAGACCGAAGAAATATACAAAAGAACCAGGAAGTGGTTTGAGTCGGCAAAGAGGTGATGCATCCGGTTGTATCCGGACCCTTTTGTTTTAAAACAAAACTCCCCGAAAATTTTATTCCGGGGAGCTTCAAATAATCTTAGTGTGCGGTTCCTGGCTTGTGATTATGATCCTTGTGATCATCAGGTGCCGGTTCACTCTGGTCTTTAGGCGCTTCAGCGGCTTTTTCCTTTGGAGGTGTGGGTCTGGTCTTGATCAGCCCTTTTTCAAACATCAGCGATTCCAGGAAGAATTCCAGCTGATGCTCGTCTATCTTCTTGCCCAGTATCTTTCCGTTTTCATCAACAATAAAGATCGTCGGATTGGCCACGATATTATAATCCTGCCGGTTATACGGCCATGGATAATGCCTGTCTATGCGGCACACGTTCACCCATTCCTGCAGTTCCGGACGTTTCCTCATCATTTCCCTCCATTCATTGTATTTGTTCTCGGTAGAGATGGCATATACCCTCAGGCCGTTATTCTTATGCTTCTGGTAAACCGCATTTACTACCGGTATCACTTCCTTGCAATGACCGCATGTAGGATCGTAGAAGAAAATAATGGTGAATTTGCCCATGTTTTCATACAGCCTGTGAAATACGCCTGCCGTATCGGCCATATTCAGGTCCGGAGCTATTTTACCGCACATGGTAGGAATGGCTTTGTGGGCTTCTTCGCACATTTTTCTCTGCCCTGCCGTATCATCATACCACCATGCCTGGTTCTGGCAATAATATTTATTGATCAGGTGTATGGTCACATTGTCATGACACATGATCTTCCTGTCCTGGAATTTATTGGTAAGGTACTGGACAAAGTATTTCTGGGTTTCGGTATATGGTACAGTCTTGCTGATCATGTAATCAACCGCCCATACAAGGCTGTCAGGATCCTGGAACACCACTTTGTCAATATAGTCGTTTATCCTGTTGGTTAGTAACCCTTGCGGGGCCCTCACGAGTCCTGATTCAGTGAAATCGATATTATCCCAGTAATGCAGTTTGAAATACTGGTATTGCTGCATGGTATCCAGGTTTTCCGGGATTTTGACCGTCTGGAATGCATTGAACAGTTTGGTCAGGAAATGCCTTGGATTATCAGCCATATATTTTTCCCTGAAACGGATATCGCTGGCATTGAGTGAATCTATGTTCTGCCTGACCTCCTTCTTTTTTGCTTCATCGATACCGGGATCTTTCATCTGTTTTTCCAGCTCATAACGTTTTCTGCCGTAAATGGCCCTTGCTTTCTGATAAGCCACAAACGCCTCATTTTCTTTTGACCCGGTAATCACTATCCTGGTTTCATCCATGGAGGTGTCAGCCTCGAAGTAAAATTCCTGGTCGTCGGTGATCGGCAATTCGTAGTACCCGTCCAACTGCGGGAAAACAATCATGTACATACCTCTCTGCAGCATGGGACTTCCGGTAAACACCCCGACACCGTTGGCATCAAGCGTGCAGGTATCCCTGAAATACTGTTTGTCGCCGAAATTATCAGCGAGGAAAAGATTGACATTTTTGAATCCTTTCATTTTCACCTTGATGGCATAGTTGCCGGGAAGCCTGCCTACATTGCTGTTGGTAACAATTTTTGCAGACCCTGGCACCATATCGTTCTGGGTTTGATCAGCCCCGGTTTGTGTCGCCTGTTTGGCACCGGTTTTGGTTTTGGCAGCCGAAGTATTGGTTTTCTGAGCCGGGGAGGCTGGTTTTTGTTGCGATTTCTTTGCCTGGCCAGTTGCTGAAAAACTGATGCATGCAGCCATCAGGCAAACAAGTGTTGATTTTAAGGCGTTTGAAGTATTCATTATCATGCAAAAATAATTAAATTTCTTAGTATACTATACAGACAATAATTTTGCCAAAATAGTTTACCGGTGCAAAAAAAATCTTTACTGACGCAAAAATGACAGACGGGAGCTTCTTTCAGAATGTTTTTGAGGTGGCCAGGATGATCCCAAGGGGTCGTGTCACAAGCTATGGTGCCATTGCCGCTTACCTGGGAACAAAATCCTCTTCGCGAATGGTGGGATGGGCCATGAACCAGGCTGACAGCACTGTGCCGGCACACAGGGTGCTGAACCGGCGGGGAATGCTTACAGGGAAAGCCCATTTCGGCGGCGAAAAGATGAAGGAACTCCTGGAAAAGGAAGGCATAGAAGTAAAAAACGACCAGGTGGTGAAATTCCGGGAACTGTTCTGGGATCCGGGAAAGGAATTAATGATGTGATTGTGACATTCAGCTAAATTTCTGCTGTTTCTGCCCTGCCAGTGAATGATTTGAACGGGTGATGCTTCCGTTTGAAGGACAAATTGTTTACTTTTGATGCTTCATGAATACAAAGTTAACAACCGCAGCCCTCCTGGTTCTTTTAACCCTTGCCGGAAGTTCCTGCAAATCCGGCTCAAAAGAACAGGAAGAACAAAAACGGGATTCCGTGGAGCTTGAAAAAGTGGATCAGATGATTCAGAACGAAGACTCCCTTGTCAAGGAAAAGGAAAAACAACTGAAAGAGCAGTACGGCCTTTAAAGCTCATACACACTGTCTTCTTCCGGCATCTCAATAGTTTTCAGACCGACCTTTTCCTTCAGTGCCTGCATGCTGGTGTAATCGCCATGTACCAGGAATATTTTTTTCAGTTTTTTATAATTCACGGCTTCAAAGTAACGTATCAGGCCATTCTGATCAGGGTGTGCACTGAACGCGTCAGTTCTGGATACCTTGGCATACACCTGCCGGTCGCGCTTATTGATCTTCACAGTGGGTTTTCCCTGCAAAAGCTCGTGACCCAGGGTGCCCTCGGCGCAAAATCCCGCTATCAGGATTGTGCTGTACGGATCGCTGATATTATGCCTGACATGTTCCTGTATGCGGCCGCCTTCCACCATTCCCGCCGCAGATATGATAACGGCAGGTTCGGGCAGAAGACTAATCATCTGGCTGTCGCCCGGATCTTCCATGGAATATAGTCCAGGAAACGAAAACAAGTTGCCGTGTTTTGAATAAAAATCCCTGGCTTCATCATTCAGGTTCTCGATATGCTGTGCATACAGCCTGGTCGTGCGGATGGCAAGAGGACTGTCTGTAAAAATCTTTACATCCGGCAAAAGTCCCTTGACATAAAGCTGGTTGAATGAAAATATAACGGCCTGTGTCCTGCCAACGCTGAATGCCGGAATCACCAGCTTGCCCCTGAATTTCACGCATGTATTGGTGATATATTCAAGAAGTATGGCTTCCGCATTTGTATTTTCAGAATGCAGCCTGCCACCATATGTGCTTTCGGTCACCAGATAGTCGAGCCCGGTCATTGGGACGGGATCCTTGACAAGCTTGGAATTGTAGTTACCGAGATCCCCGGTGAATCCGATCGTTTTTATTTTACCGCCTTCTTTTACGCTGATTTTAACAGAAGCAGCTCCAAGGATGTGTCCGGCTTCAAAAAGCTCTACGGTCAAATGTTCGTTCACCTCGAAAGGTTTGTAATATGCCAGGCTGATCATGGCATCAGTAGCCTTGTCTATGTGTGAGCGATTATAAAGCGTTGCGCTCTGGTGTTTGGCGCTTAACCGGACATGCTTCATTTTCTTTTTTCCGCTCTTTCGCGTGCGGCTTTTTTTATCGCTTTCTATCATCTGGACGTTCAGCGAATCGATCAGAAGGTTCCTGGTAAGCTCGATGGTCGCTTCAGAACACAATATCTGACCGCTGTAACCCTGCCTGATCAGGTTGGGAAGATTACCCGAATGGTCGATATGCGCATGGGTAAGTATAACAAGATCAATGTCTTCCGGCAGAAAAGGGAAATTCCTGTTGTTTACCTCAAAATCATCCCGGTTCTCATAATCCAATCCGCAATCTACAAGTACCGTGTATCCGTTATCCAATGTCAGCATATGCATGCTGCCGGTCACCTGCCTGGCAGCCCCCCAAAAAGTAATGTTCATTTATCTCTTTTATTTTAGCGGATCATTTTCATTTCAACAGGGTAAATAATTGCGTTAAAATAATATCAGTGATAATATCTCTTACAATTTCACGTTAAATTGTATACTCAGAAAATAATGCATACAAAGATATTGGTAAGAACCATAAATTTTAATGCGCGTTATCAACAATGGATAGAAAAAGACAGGAGCCTGCACCTGGAAATGCTTAGGGGCAGCTATGCCAATGAAGCCTTTGGGAACGGATCGGCTGATCTGGAACTCGAGTATTCAGGGGCTTATTCACGCATTACATGGAGCCCCGCAGAACTTCGTATCGAAGACCTCGGCTGCATGATGGATTATTTCCAGTCCCTGATGTTGAAAAACAGTTATTATCTGAACCTGAGTGATGAACGCCGCGAAGTGTTTGACACCGGGCTGAAGCTGACCATCCAGAGGCATTATCTCAAACCTGCCGCAGACAACCGGGACGCCTCCGACCGGCAATTCGGCAACGTCTTTATTGAACATAGTTTTAACAGCAGGTTTAACTCCTTAAGTATTTCAGCCAATTACCACGGTCAAAACCAATATCACAGCTTTGAAAAACTGATGGAAATTCTCTTGGGATAATAATGAAAGTCAGTATATTGTCATTTTTGACAAATTATTTTTTATTCCTTGTTTCTTTGTAAAAAAAAATCTACTTTTACACATTATTTGTTTATTGTGCAACTACTAACTGTTTTCTGGGTCTTATCAAACAAACGCGCCTATTGAAAATAAAGTTACTGATACTATTTATTTTAGGAATTGAGTTGCAGCCGGCATATAGCATTATTGCCAATTTCTCTGCCTCGAAGGTGGTTGGTTGTGCCCCGCTGGTGGTTAATTTCACTGATCTAAGCACCCCAAGCGTTGGAAATCCCATCATATCCTGGAGCTACGATTTTGGCGATGGCGGTTCTGCCACCATTGCAGATCCCAAATATACGTTTACCAGGTCGGGGACATTTAAGGTGAAACTAACCGTGTCGGACGGAGGTTCATCGAGTTCATTCACCATGTCCATCAAGGTGCTGAAAAGTCCGATCGCGGATTTCAGCGCCACTAAAACCGGATTCTGTCCGGGCGAAACCGTAAACTTCACCAATAAAACAGTAGAAGGCGACACCAGCATACGATCATCCAACTGGGATTTCGGGGACGGAAGCATCCTGGCATCAAAAACAGATGTGAGCAAGACCTACCCTCTTGCCGGCTTTTATACGATCAAGCTTACCGTCAGGGATTATCACGGCTGCCAGGATATCATGACCAAGATACAGTACATTACGGTTGATGCCGGACCAAAGGCAGATTTCACATTTAGCAGCAAATACACCTGTACATCTCCGCGCAAAGTCAATTTCTCGAATAAATCTTCCGGAAACAGCGCGTCATTCAAATGGGATATGGGCAACGGCAACACGTTTACCGATCCGAACCCTGTTGATTTTTACCTTGCGGAAGGCATTTACCATGTTAAACTCACAGCCTCCACGACGAACGGCTGCTCCGATACAAAAACAATTCCAGTGGTGGTGGTCTTTGAACCGCTCAAAGCCGATTTCAACACAGAAAAATATATCGGCTGCACCCCTTTCGACCCCAGGTTCAAAAATGCCAGCCTGCCTTCAGGAGCGAGTGTCGACTTTGCATGGGATTTCGGCGATGGCACCAAATCAACTTCAGAGAACCCATCCAAACTTTACAGTAAGAAAGGCACATATAACGCAAAGTTCAAAATTACCGGTTCGGGATGTTCCGACAGCATTACCAAAACCATTACGGTATCGGATAAACCACGCACCACGATTTCCATCAGCGACACTGTGGAATGTGAAGAAGGGATTCTGAAGGTGGTGCTAAAGGCCCCTTCCCCTGACAATATCGTCAGCCGCACATGGTACATTGACGGAAAAAACATCCAGACCACTGCCGACTCCCTGGTTTACCAGTTCGGCAAACAGCTTCCTGTCAATCCGCAACGCCGTCCCGGCATATACAAGGCTTTCGTATCCCTGCAGGATTTTGCCGGCTGCGAACAGTATGTCCAATACCCCGATATTGTCGTACAATACCTTAAGGCGGGTTTTGAATACTTTGCATTTGGCGGATGTGCGCCATTCAAACCGAAATTACGCGATACCACCATCTGTTCGGTCCCTTCCAGGCTGAGTTACATGTGGGATGACGGTAATGGCAACACATATTCCTCCCCCCTGCCAGCCATTACTTATCCCAAGGTTGGAAAATATTACCTGTCACTGATTGTAAAGGATACATTCGGTTGTGTCAGTGAAGAGATCGTCCCCGTCAAGGTAGGCAAGAAGATACCGCCCAGTTTCCGCATCAGTAAAAAGGTTATCTGCAACAATGAGGATATAGTCCTTTATAACACCATGCCTGACAGCCTGAAATCGCAGGTGAACAACTGGAAATGGGTACTGCTGTCGAAAGACGGGACCGACAGGGATTCCTTCAAGACCCAGCTTCGTGAATATCCGGCGTTCCTTTCACCCAAGCTCATCACTGAGAATAATGAATGCCGTGATACGCTTGAAAAGGAAGATTCCATAACACTTAACCCGCCCCTGGCGGACTTTAAGGTCATTTTCGACACCTGTTATGTCAATACGGCAAGACTTGTACACAACAGCACGCTGGCCACATCTTTCAAATGGATATTGCCTGACGGGTCTGTATCCACAGACACCACACTTGTGCACAGAATAACAAAACCAAAGACCAAATACCGGGTGATCGCCTATAACAAAAACTTCGGATGCATTGACACGAACAAACAGGAAATAGATCCTCCGAAGAATATGTCCGAGATGAGTGCCGTTCTGGATCCCGAACATCCATGCACGCCTCAGGCATACATACTCAGCAATAACAAAATTGTGATGCCCAGCCGGACGCATTGGGATTTCGGCGACGGAGATACGACCTTCGTTATCGATCCCTATGAATGGATGTCTCCCAAGAGCGGAGAAACAGATACGTTCAAACATTTTTTCAAGGCACCGGGAACCTATACTATCAAACATTACGGGTGGGACCGGAGCGGATGCCTGTACACATCCTCGGCAACTGTCACCGTGGATGGACCTGATCCTGCCTCCTCTGTCTGGCCGCTTAAAGGATGTGTTCCTTTAAAAATCAACCTGGTTGATTCATTTGTACCGGACCTGCCTGCGAAGATCACAAAAAAATACTGGGTGATACAGGATGCCGATTCCGCCATCATTGTTCCCAATAAGGACACTACGCATCAATATATTATCGAGAATATGCCGCGCAACGGCGATACCATCATTCACGCCGAGTTTTTTGTGGAAGATGAGAACGGATGTAAATCGTCGAGAGTTTTCAAGATAAGGCCGTCCGGTCCCAAAGCATCCATAGATGTAAGCACACAATTAAAATGTGATGTATTGCAATTCAATTTTGAAATGGTGATTGACTCCAACTCCACCTATTTGCCTGCAACTGTTGAATGGAAAATGGGTGACGGAAATACTGTAACGGACAGCAAATTCAGCTATGTATTCGAAAAGGCTGGTTATTATTTTATAAAGGCCAAATTAACGGATGCGCTGGGATGCACATTTTCAGATGATATTGACGTCGGCGCCTCCCAGCCGGAATTACTGGCCCGTTTCAGCATTGATAACAGGCATGCAACCTGCCCTCCCCTTATATCCCAATTTACGGAAAGCTGTATTATCGATCCCGGCAATCAGGTTACACAGTATTTATGGGACT
The DNA here is from genome assembly GCA_937867025.1 of uncultured Bacteroidota bacterium. Classification (GTDB taxonomy): domain Bacteria; phylum Bacteroidota; class Bacteroidia; order NS11-12g; family UBA955; genus JABMMZ01. Next base: position 23,798 of record CALMKH010000033.1, read on the forward strand.
TTGGTGACGGTACAACTTCCACCATGCAGAATCCCGGAAAAATATATACTATTCCTGGAACTTACGATGTCAGCCTGACCATCAGGAACAAATTCGGCTGCACCAATACCAAAACCTGGAAAAAAGCTATTTATGTCGGAGGGCCTTCAGGTTCTTATACACTCGAGTCAACGGAAGGATGTCAGCCCTTGACCGTCAAATTTGATATCAAGAACGACTCCAATACACTGGTTGAATGGGATTTCGGCAATGGTAATACCGTCCTGGCCTCTTCAGTCCAGCATACATACACGACTCCGGGTATTTATTATCCAAAGATTCTGCTTAAGGACAGCGGAGGCTGCCATGTCGTTATCCTGACAAAAGACTCGGTTCTTGTTCACAATAGTCCGGTGGCAGGATTTGAAAATCTGAGCAGTTGCCTGGATGATTCCATAGAATTCTTCAACACGTCCGTTTCCAATATTCCCGGCAATGATACGATCCAGTCCCGGTGGATTGTACAGGGTGATACATTTAAGACACAAAACATCAGGCACAGGTTTGCAGCCAGGGGACAATACCCTGTTTCCCTTATTGCAGAAAACAAATTCCTTTGCAGGGATACAATACAACGCTTGCTGACCATCACCAAACCTTCCGCCAGATTCTCCGCCGTTGTTAACCGCCTGTGCCTTGGCGATTCTTTACAATTAAAGGACGAGAGCTCTAAAAACCTTGGCCCTTATACAAAGAAATGGTTTGTTGACCAGTCTGAAATAAGTCTGTCGGGCTACGTCCCCGATACGGGTCACCATGTGATAGGGCTTGTGATAACAGATACCCTGAATTGCACGGATACGTTCCTGCTTGCAAAGCAAATCCGCGTGGCAGATACATCTGCCCCTGCAGGCATTGAGTTGTTAAGCGTCTCGGCTGTTACCGACCACGTATTTGAGTTGAGGTATCCCCAGACAGCGGATATGGATTTCAATCACTATGATTTCTACCATTTACAAGGTTCCACGTGGGTCAGGGCCGGCCGCATGACGAAAAAGGATTCCCTGATGGTATGGATAACCGACAACGGCGTTAAAAAAAGCCAGTGCTTTAAAATCACCCAAACCAATTACTGCCTCTCGGAATCCGATCTTGCTTCGAATCCGCAACACTGCAGTATCCATACGACTGCCATGCCGGGTGTCAATAAAAACATCATAGACTGGAATCCTTACGTTGGGTGGCCTGTACTCAGCTATACTGTATCCAGGCAGAATACGACCGAACCGGACATATTTGACTCGATAGGATCCGTAAGCGGCAACATCCTGAACTTTATTGATACCACAGTGCTTTGCAACACGCTCCATGCATACAGGATAACTGCGTATGGCGCCGGAGCACATATGGTATCCCAAAGCGATTCCGCTAAAGCAAAAGCATTATGGACAAACCTGCTTCCGAATCCGGTCATGGATTATGCAACAGTCAATCAGGACACCTCCATTATCATCAAATGGCGGCTTAACACCGACTATACCAGGAGCAACTATAAAGACCTGCTCTTGTATAAATCTTCCTGGCAGGGCACACAGGTCAAGTCTTTCAAACCAGTCAGCGCCGAATATAATGATCGCAGGGTTGGTGTCGATGGAAACCGGTATGTGTATTATACAAGAGTGACTGACGAATGCGGCGATACAAGCATGGCTTCAGGAATTGCGTGCAACATACTGGTTCAATCCCTCTCTGACGGAACGTTTGATCCTCCTGAATTCAGGTGGAACCAATACAGGAACTGGGCTGGAGGGATAAAACACTATGAAGTGCAGAGGCTTAACAAGGACAACCTGTTCGAAACCGTCCATATTACCACTGATACCACATTCATGGATGAGCATGCAACAGATCTTTGCATGAAACAATACATCTACAGGGTTATTGCCACCGAACAGACAACAAACAGCCAGGATGTTCAGGACATCAGCACATCCAACCACATACGGATCAGGCCAAGATCATCCCTGTTTGTGCCTAACGCATTCACGCCTAACCATAACGGCCTGAACGAAATATTTGCGCCCAAGGGACAGTACATTTATAATTACCAGCTCGAAATATATAACCGGTGGGGAGAAAGGGTTTTCATCTCCAACGAATGCCTCGGGGGCTGGGACGGAACGTATAAAGGCGAGGCAGCAGATGAAGGGATATATTACTACAAGCTGGACGCTTTCGGCAATGACGGCAAGATTTACAGCTATAAAGGGCTTCTGACACTCCTGCATTAGTAAAACCTTTTGCGGGGGAGAGTTATACAGCCTGTTCATTATAGTGGAATATTCCGAAAAATCTTAAAATTCTTCCCCTTATTAACAAAAATGGCCTGATTTATGCACGTTTTACACATAGCTATCTGTTTAACAACATGGGGTTTGAATAAAATATTGTATATTTTTGAACATTCAGACAACTAAACCGGCAGATCCAAGTCCAAAAAAACATTAACCTTAAATATTATGCAGCGCAGACAGTTTATCGCGGATGTCCTAACCGAAAAGGTACCGCCTAAAGCCATTCCGGCTGAACAGTTCCAGAATCAGAAAGTACCGGACCACCTGGACCTGGGAACAGGATCCATTGTCAATTACACGGGCCCCTGGGGAGAAACTCAGGTCAAGCATTTGCTCAGAAGGACACTCTGCGGCTTTTCCAGGACAGATATTGATTTCTTCAAGGCTATGAGCATGAGTGATGCGGTTGATTATATCATGAACATCCCTGCAACCGCTCCGGATCCGCCGGTCAACGGATATAACACCCCGACACTCACAGACCCCGATATCCCGGCAGGAGCCACCTGGGTGAACGGTCCTGACAATAATGATTTTGCGGCCCAGCGGAAAGCTTCCCTATACGCCTGGAATATGCAGCTGATGCTGGCTCCGGACAGGCATATCCGTGAAAAGATGACCCTGTTCCTGCACAACCATTTCGCTACTGAAGTGGAAAGCGTGGCAAGCCCGATCATTGCATACAATCATCACAAAATGCTGCGTGACAACTGTCTCGGCAATTTCAAAACCCTTGTCAAGTCGGTTACTATAGATGTAGCCATGCTTATTTATCTGAACGGCTATGTCAATACGAAAACCGCTCCGGACGAGAACTATGCACGCGAGCTGATGGAGCTTTTCACACTCGGCAAAAGCGCCGAAAGCCAATACACCGAAGATGATGTGAAAGCCGCTGCCAGAGTGCTGACAGGATGGAGGATCAATTATGCCGCCTTAAGCAGCTTCTTTAATCCGACGGATCACGATCAGACAAATAAAACTTTCTCTTCCTTTTTCAATAACACAGTCATTACAGGTAAAACAAGCTTTAACGGCGCATTGGAGACCGACGACCTGATCAACATGATATTTGCAAAGGATGATGTGGTGGCAAGACATGTTGTTAGAAAACTTTACAGGACCTTTGTCTATTATGTGATCGACAGCAATATTGAAAACAACATCATCATTCCACTGGCTAACGATTTCAAACAAAACTGGGAATTAAAACCATTGGTGACAGCCCTGTTGAAGAGCGAACATTTCTACGACAGCAATAATATGGGCTGCAATATAAAAAGCCCGATTGATGTAATGACTTCGTTTGCGAAGAATTTCAAGCTGGAATTCCCAAGCACCCCGGTTGAAGACGTGCAGGCAGCGTATTATATGATGTGGGCTGCTGCTTCGGTTACAGGACAAACCTGGGGCAATCCCCCCAACGTGGCCGGATGGCCTGCATATTACCAGACCCCGCAGTATTACCAGCTATGGCTGAACTCGGATACCTTGCCTAAACGCATACAGTATACCGTAGCCCTGATGTACATCGGACTTCCGTATGGGCGGGCGGGGAAAAAACTGCAGGTCGACCTGATAGCATTTGCCCAGCAGTTCTCCGATCCATCCGATCCCAATAAACTTATACAGGAGTGCATCGATCTGTTATATGCGATGGACATATCCACCACCCAGAAAACCAGCCTGAAACAAAGCACGCTTTTGTTTGGCCAGACCAATGATGTTTACTGGACAAATGCCTGGAATGATTACCTGGCCAATCCCACAGACACCATTAAAAAAACAACCGTTATCAATTGCCTGGGCATGATGCTGAAATATCTGCTCGACCTGGCCGAGAACCAACTATCATAAATCCGGGCAATTTCACATTTAACATATTCAAAACATGAAAAGAAAAGAATTTTTAAAGAAAGCGGTACCTGCGGCCATGCTGCCATTTTTTATCAATGGAATGAGGTTCCAGGCATATGGCGCCACCCCCATGCTGAAAGCCATTGCTGAAGCCTCGGCCAAGAATGGCAGAGTGTTCGTACTGATACAACTGAATGGTGGAAACGACGGGCTGAATACCATCATACCCACAGACCAGTACAGCAATCTTACCGCCGTGAGGAATAATGTCCTCATCCAGGAAAGCAAAGTATTGAAACTGAACGGCGTCAACGGAACCGGAATGCACCCTGTCATGACAGGCCTGCGGGATATGTATAACAACGGTAAAGTAAGCATTGTCCAGTCTGTAGGATATCCCAACCCCAATTTCTCTCACTTCAGGGCTACCGATATATGGCACAGCGCCAGCGATGCAAACCAGTTTGTAAATTCCGGATGGGGAGGGCGCTACCTCGAGGATATCTATACCGGGTTCCCGACAGGTTACCCGAATACCAGCGAACCCGATCCCCTGGCGATTTCCATTGGCTACAGCGTGTCTACCGCATTGATGGGCCCTACGGCCAATACAGGCATGGCCATATCCGATCCCACCACATTCTACCAGCTTATCAGCGGAACGGTTGACCCGGCACCAAACACCCCAGCAGGCCATGAGCTTACCTATGTGAGACTCGTATTGCAGCAAACCCAGGAATACAATACAACGGTAAAAGCTGCAGCACAGTCTGTGACAAACAAAGTAACCTACCCTGCCAACAATACATTGGCTGCCCAGCTGAAAATAGTGGCCAACCTTATCGCCGGAGGATTACGGACACCGATCTATACCGTTTCACTCGGTGGATTTGACACGCATTCCATGCAGGTGGATCCCAACAATACCGACCAGGGCTCACATGCCGACCTCCTGAAAAAAGTGTCGGAAGCCATAGCAGCATTCCAGTCGGACTGTGAACAGCTTGGTATAGCCGACCGTGTGGCCGGCATGACATACAGCGAGTTCGGACGCAGGATCAAGAGCAATGACAGCAAGGGAACCGATCACGGCGCAGCCGCTCCGCTTATCGTTTTCGGGAAAAATGTCAATCCCGGCATTATAGGCAGCAATCCTATCATACCTTCCAATGTAACCGTAGAAGACAACCTGCCCATGCAATACGATTTCAGGCAGGTGTATGCGTCAGTATTGATCGACTGGTTTGAAACACCTGTCAGCACTGCGGATTCCTCCATACTGTTCAAACATTTCGACACGCTTGCCATCTTCAAGCAGAATGTTGGTGTGAACAGCACGTATAAGGCTTCCACCATCGGTTTGATGCAAAACTATCCCAACCCGTTCAAGGATATCACTACCATTGAATTCATGTCTCCGGGCGGACATGTGGAATTGAGGCTTTACGACAACCAGGGACGCATGATCAAAACCATGGTGAACGAATCCATGAGCCAGGGCAAACACAGTTATGTGCTGAACGGCACCGAACTACCTCCGGGGAACTATTATTACCAGCTTATCACCAGGAATGGCCAGGTAGGCAGGAATCTTGTCAAGATATAGCATGTTGATCACAAATGATTCGCTTAAAAATCCCGGAATTGTTCCGGGATTTTTTTTGTTATTTACTCCCTTACATTTATTCAAATAAAGTTGTGGATTAAATTGTCCATACGAAACGTATAATTGCAGTTGTCAATACATAGTGAAAAGAGCCCGAAACACTGGGTCCGACAAGCAAATATTATGCGAATAGAACAATTCAACCGGGAAACCAAAGGTTTTTTTAAAGCAACGGAAAATGAAGCCGAAGCCGGCGTAATGACATACAGCTGGGCCGGCGGAGATAAGCTCATTATTGATCATACGGAAGTCGATCCCGCTTTCTCGGGCAAAGGCGTGGGCAAGGACCTGCTGATGGAGCTGGTCAGGTATGCACGCACCAGCGGAATAAAGGTGGTGCCGCTCTGCCCTTTTGCCCGCAGCGTATTCGACAAGGTTCCGGACATACGCGACGTCTTATTGAAGTAAAGCTCTTCCAGCAAAGTCAGCCGTATCCCCTATTTATTATTCTAATTCGCAAATCTGAATTATATTCATTATCTTTGCACCCGCATTGGATTAAGACTTTGAATATCCAGACCCGTTTTCCTGCTCATAGAAATCCTTCTCCATTCTTCCTGAGCCTTGTCGATTCCGTTTCTACCATTTCAGTTTTCCCAATCGATCAAACATTTTATTTTACATGTCATTTGAATCATTGAACATCATGGAGCCTATCCTCAGGGCGCTGAAGGAAGAAGGTTATACAACTCCAACCCCCATACAGGCACAAGCTATTCCAATAGTACTTAAAGGAACAGACCTGCTGGGATGCGCCCAGACCGGAACCGGAAAAACAGCCGCATTTGCCATTCCCATCCTGCAGCTGCTGAGCGCCAAAAGGTCGAACGAGAAAAAGCGCCACATTCGCAGCATTATTGTAACCCCTACGCGGGAACTTGCCATACAGATCGGCGACAGTTTTAAAGCTTACGGCCGATTTTGCGGCTTAACCCATACAGTTGTCTTCGGCGGAGTAAAACAACATGCCCAAACCCAGGCACTTCAGCATGGCGTCGATATACTGGTGGCAACCCCGGGCCGCCTGCTTGACCTGATGAACCAGGGCTTTATAACACTAAAACAGATTGAAATCTTTGTCCTGGACGAGGCCGACCGGATGCTGGATATGGGTTTCATACATGATGTGAAGAAAATTATAGCTGCATTGCCACAGAAAAGGCAGTCACTGTTTTTCTCTGCCACCATGCCCCCTGAGATAGTCAAGCTATCCGGCACTATTTTATTCAAGCCCGAAAAAGTGGAAGTAACGCCGGTATCGTCTACAGCCGAGACCATAAACCAGTTCATTTATTTTGTTGACAAAGGCGACAAGAATGCATTGCTGCTGGAAATACTGAAAAATCCGGATATAAAGACTGTGCTTGTATTTACACGCACAAAGCATGGAGCGGACAAAGTCGTAAAAGTGCTGACCAGGAATAATATCAAGGCGCAAGCCATACATGGCAATAAAGCCCAGAATGCGCGGCAGGCCGCCCTGAATAATTTTAAAGCAGGAAGCACCCGCGTGCTTGTTGCGACAGATATTGCAGCCAGGGGCATAGATGTGGACGAACTGGAATACGTGATCAATTTTGATATTCCCAATATTCCCGAAACCTACGTGCACCGCATAGGAAGGACCGGCAGGGCCGGAAACCGCGGAATTGCCTATTCATTCTGTGATGCCGAAGAACGGCCTTACCTGAAGGATATAGAAAAACTCATCGCAAGGAAAATCCCGGTCGTTGAGAACCATCCTTTCCCTCCGGGTAATACTCCTCCTCAGCCTAAACCTGCTCCTGAACATCAAAACAGGCCTGCGAGACGGCCTGTCAATGCTGCAACAGGGGAACACAAGCCGGCCAAACAATGGTATGGCAAGAAGAACAGGGTGAGGTAACCTGCACCACCGGCAAAGAAAAAGCTTGCCTTGCGACAAGCTCCCCATTAACCAAAAAATAATAACAATATCCCCGCTTTTAAATACGGTTAACAGTATAACATAATAGAAAAACCACTGTTGTATGATTTATCCTGTTATACTTTAGACGCATAAGGTGCTGGAAAAGGTATGATCCGCCACATTTAATGACAATAATCTGACAATTGCATTTTATTTGTAAATCAGCTGGTTGTAAAAACAAATATAGCTGCTCCACGCATTGAATTTTCGATTGTAAAACTGCAATAGAATTAACTTCAGAGGACATTATAAGCGTTAAAAAAAGGCCGCAAAAAAACTGCATTTTTTTTTGGAAAAAATGAAGCCTGAAAATTGGACACCCGTGCGGATTTGTCCTGAAAAAGTTGTGGTTTAAACCGGATAACCACCGTTTGCTTACAAATTTTATCTTCTGAAATTCAATACATTATAATTTTTTTGAGAAAAAATTTTGATATTTATAAACATTTTACAAACTTGTAATAACGATTGATGGAATAAATAAGTTTATATACCTACAATGTATTAAAACTTATAATAAAACCCTAAAAGTCAAGTCGATATGTTTATCAGAACTCACACACATAACACAAAATACCATGAACCAACGAATTTTTTTTACGAAGATTTGCAGGACCCTCCTGTCCAATTACTTGTCACGGAAGACCACGACGTTTTTAATTCTTTCCGTGATCATGTACCTGGCTTCAGCGCCAGCCGCTTTTTCGCAAAACGCATTAGTTCCCTTTAATTTTAATCTGAGTACGGCTTCCAAGACCAGTGCCGGAGTGTTTAAACGCGATGGAACACTGGTAAGGACGCTCTGGAATAATGTTTCATACCCTGCCGGCACACATCAGGGTAACTGGGACAGGAAAGATGATGAAGGAAGGCTTTTATCCGACACCGGGTATATCGTTAAAGTCATTTCCAACAACGTCAACTACAAATGGGAAGGTGTTATTGGAAATACTTCCGATTCGTTTGTAGGCAGCACGGTGATACGGATGTTCGACCGCATGCATGGCATGACGATTGTGGGCAATACCGCATATTACGGCGCAGGGTATACCGAGGGCATCACCTCGTCCTATAAATTCAAGACCGACGACCCTCAGAAGAAATATAACCTCCTGTATTCAGAGGTGCAGCAGATGTACCAGGCTTCTGAATTCGTGGCTTCAGACAGCGTATATGTTTACTGGGCCGGTTACGACCCGTTCGACGCTTCCAAATCATTCGTATATGCCACCAAAGTGTCTGACGACAAGGAAGTGATGTTCACCAGCGGTTCATCTGTTAATATCACCTTCGGTCGTACGTACCCTAAAGTAATCGATCTTGTAACAGGCAACACCAATGCCATATGCAAGGGACTGGCCGTGCAGAAGAATGGCAATTACCTGTTCGTCTCGCGCCCCGGCATCAACGAACTTCACGTACTGGACAAAAAAAGCGGCGCCCTGGTGCAGAACATTTCCATGACCTCACCTCGGGATCTTGCCATAGACAGTGACGACAATCTCTGGATCATTTCAGGAACCAATACCGTTGCCAAATATTCTGTCAACAGTAATGGAACCCTGTCTTCAGCAATCATTACCATAAGTTCCCTCGCCGACCCTAAAGCCATGGCCGTGTCCCCTGACAATAAGTTGTTAGTGGTAGTAGACGGTGGTGGAAGCCAGCAGTTAAAGGCGTTTACCAACGACTCCGGTTATGCCGCCTGGACTTTCGGCCAGTATGGAGGATATGAATCCGATCCCGCTGTTTCCGATGACAAATTCTATTTCAGCGATTACGTGACCATGCTTTCAAAACCTTTCATCGCCTTCCAGCCTGACGGTTCCTTCTGGGTGGCCGATGTGGGAAATGAAAGGATACAACACTATGATTCTTCAAGGAATTTTATTGAGAGGATCATGTGTCTTCCGCACTCTTACAGCGTCGTGGCCGACCGCAATGATCCGACCAGGGTGTTTAATGAATATCTTGAATTCCAGGTAGATTACTCCAAACCGCTGGCCCCTAACAATGGCTCGTGGAAACTGATCAGGAACTGGAGACGCGGTATCACCAAAAATTATTTTATGGAGGGAAAAGTGAACATCTTTAACAATGTCATAACCCTCAGCAACGGAAGGACCTACGCTACCCTTGAAAACTGCAAGGTTCCGGATGTCAGGTATCCCGAGGTAGTTGAATTGCCTGCAACCGGTCATGTCCGTTATACCGGTGTGCGTTTCGGGGATTTTTCAAAGGATATGATAGCCACAGACGGCTCCCTCAGGCGCTTCGTTTCTTCCGGCAAGGTTGGCGATGGCGGCTATTGGGAAACTCAGCCACTGACAGGCTTTAGCAGCGACAACAACCCTGTATGGGGCACTTCTTCCAAAATCGGCACTTTACCGACCATTACCGAGAAAGACCCGGGCAACGGTCAGGTTTCACACCCGGCCATGACATCGTCCGATATCCTCGTGGTGTTTGAAAGAGAAAGGTATAATAAAGGCTTTCACCTCGGAGGCATCAGGAAACATGACAATAAATACCTGTGGAAGGCATGTCCGGCTACAACAAGGGATTACAGCGGGGCATTTCCTTCTGATGGAGCTTTTGACATAGGCAACAATGTAGAGTATGCCGGAGGACACGTTTATTCAGTAGACAGGAATATCCTCTGGAATTATCACGGGGAGTTCTGGAAAAACGGTCAGACCAACATGTGGAACCATTTTTATGACAACGGTCTGATGGTTGGCCAGTTCGGCGTAGCCTCCTACGACGCCCAGAAAATAGATATGGAAGCCTTTTACGGAGGCGCGGGCAACGTATTTGCCTCAACCCTCGTGAAATACGGCTCGGATTACTACATTTACCATAATGATGAAAGCGTACACGCTGGCGTTCACAGGTGGAAGATTTCCGGTCTGAATACCATCGCTGAACAAAGCATTTCACTCAACTTCAACCCTGCTCTTTCAGGTGGACTTACCGCCTGTTATTTCGACGGCGCAGATCTCAACAATATCGTATTCAGGAATGCTGAAGTAAACAGCACGGTCAACATGAGCACCGCTCCGTCTCACGTTCCTGATAAAAACAACTATTCCGTAAGATGGAGTGGCTTTGTGAAACCGGCATACAGCCAAACCTATACCTTTTATACCACTGCCAATAAAGGCATAAGACTCTGGATTGACGGCAACCTGGTAATCAACCAGTGGGGCAACAGCAGCCAGACCGAATACTCGACGGCCGGCATTAAAATGGAAGCAGGCAAGCTTTATACAGTGAAAATGGAAATAAACGGCGGTACCATAGCTTCATTGTCGTGGTCGAGCCAGAGCCAGGGCAAGCAGATCATTCCTTCTTCAGCCCTTTACCCGTCAAACAGTCCCGACTACAGCACAAGGATCGACCTGATGGAAGGCCTGCACTACAAGAGTGTCCTGTCAAACGGTCTTTACGGATGGTCGAGGAACGCCGTCAATGAAGACAGCTCAAGCTGGCAGCAATACTGGAGGGTGAGAACCGGCGTCAAATCCTACTGCAAAGACAAACCTGACCTGTTTATGACCTTCAGGAGGGATAACAGTCAATATTACGTTACCAGGGATCTGGGAACTGCCCGTCAGTGCATGAACTCATGGAACATAAGCGGCTCGCTAAGCTATGATGCCAATTATGCCAAATTCAATGATGATAACGGCGGCGGTTATTTTGACATACTTGACGACCAGGGAAAAGTTATCTCAAGGATCATCCATGAGCAATATCTCAAAAACGGACAGATGTACATCAACATTAAGTGCAATGGAAAAACAGTGGTCAACCTTGTTGACAAATACACATATGCCGTAACCAACAAGCCTCAGCCATTCGAACTTAATATTACAGGCACTGGCATAGAATTCAAGTATGCGGCTTATGCCCCTATCACCGTAGGTTTCCAGGATGCCACCTGCCGCTGGGATAAACCTAAGACCATTAAGTTCAACTTTGTGGGCAGCCAGAGCAACTACGACAGGATGATCAATATCCACAGCCTGTTCTATACGATTGATGCATCGCCTGTACCTGTGATCACCCCTTCAGGGCCTACACAGTTCTGCCAGGGAAATTCTGTGACCCTCACTGCAGGTTCCGCAAGTTCGTACTCCTGGAATACAAGTGAGACAACTCAAAGCATTACCGTTTCCAGCAGTGGTTCGTATTCTGTCACCGTCAAGGATGCCAACGGATGTCCCCTGACCTCCAAGACCACCGTTGTCGTAGTGAATCCCTTACCCGTGCCGGTGATCACCGTGCCAAAGACTTTCGGTTACTGCACCGGTGATTCCGTCAAGCTGTCAACAGGCACTGCCAATACCTACCTGTGGAGCAACAATGCCAATACATCAAGTATATACGTGTCAAAAACCGGAAGCTATTCAGTAACAGTTACGGATGCCAATGGCTGCACCGGCTCGTCGTCCCCTGTGACCATTGTAGAAAACCCGTTGCCTACGGCTTCTGCCAGCGCAGATGGCCCAACCAAATTCTGCCAGGGAAAATCAGTTGCTCTTACAGCCAATCCCGCCAGTGCATATTTATGGAGCAACAACGAGACGACCCAAACCATCCAGGCAACTGTTTCCGGCAACTATACCGTGAAAGTAACGGATGCGAACGGATGTACATCGGTTCCGTCAGCCCCTGTCACGGTTACCGTCGATCCCGTTCCGGTCCCAACCGTCACAGTTGGTGGTCCGACCACTTTCTGCAAAGGCAATGATGTGCTCCTTACTTCAAGCCCTGCAAAATCATACCTGTGGAGCAATAATGACACCACGCAAAGCATCATTGTCAACAACGGAGGAAACTACTATGTCACAGCCTATGATGAAAATGGTTGCGGAGCGCCTTCCTCACCTGTTGCCATTACAGTCAACCCACTTCCCACACCCACCATTTCTGTGGCGAACGATACGCTTCTGACTTCAAGTTCACAAACCGGGAACCAGTGGTTCGTAGATGGAAAAATCATAGCTGGGGCAACTTCAAAGTATCATATTGCAAGGGTTGATGGAAAATATACAGTGGAAGTAACAGAAAATGGATGCACCGGAACTTCTCCGGCCGTAACCGTTTCCACCGTGGGACTGGATCAGTTGAAGGATATGAACTTCGTGATTTATCCTAACCCTGGTAACGGTCGTTTCCGTTTTGATGGCCAAGAACTTGACGGAGCGCTTGTGAGCATACACAACCTGCACGGCCAGGAAATTTACAGAGACCTCTATTCAGGATCGGAGATCGACCTTTCATCGCATGCTCCGGGCCTGTACACGGTCACCGTTACCATTGACGGCCAAAGCAGCAATCATAAGCTGATCATTCAATAAGGATATTACCTACTCTCTTAAACCCATCGGCAGGTGCATCCTGACTGATGGGTTTTTTATTCCCACAACTGTGAAATCAAAGTTTATCCCTCATTTACGTTTGTTAAAACCATCTCTCAAGTATCTGATTCTAAATACCATACAATTTAATTTAAAAAAATATTTTTTTATTAATTAAAAAATTAACAATCTTGTAGTGGGTATTTTGCTGTCTTATCAAGGGATTCAGGCTCTTTTAAGACCGGTAAATCCGCTAAAACCAGATGACACACTTTTCCGTCAGGGATTTATTATTCAGCCTGATTTGCAGGAGTATTCCTGTAAAATGCCTGTGTATTGCCCTGGCATTCTGTTTTAACGGCTCTGCACAGAAACCCGTTCCTTTTTCCTTTAAGCTTCCGACCGCTTGCAGAACAAGTGCCGGAGTATTCAGGCATGACGGAACCCTTGTGCGTACCTTGTGGAACAATGTGGAACACAAGGCCGGGAACCATACTTCTTCCTGGGACGGAATGGACGATGCTGGAAGGCTTCTGAACGACACCGGATTAATCGTCAAAATACTTTCAAATAATGTAAAATATACATGGGAAGGTGTTATCGGCAATACATCGGATCGTTTTACAGGCAGCACAGTCATCAGGATGTTCGACCGCATGCACGGCATGGCGATTGTCGGCACCACAGCCTTTTACGCCGCAGGATATACGGAAGGCATTACTTCCGCGTACAAATTTTACACGCACGATCCAGGCAAGAAATACAACATACCCTATACTTACGGACACGACATGCACATGGCTGCGGAATTTGTAGCATCAGACAGCCAGAATGTGTACTGGGCCGGCTATGACCCGTTCGATGTATCCAAATCATTTGTTTTTGCAACCTCTGCTGCAGACGACAAAGAAATTGAATTTTCCAGCGGCAATGCCATAGACATCCTGTATGGCCGGACGTATACGCATGCGATTGACATCCAAACCGGCAACCCTGTGGCAGCGCCTAAAGGCCTCGCCGTTCAGAAACGCGGTATGTATCTTTTTGTATCCCATCCCGGACTGAATGAACTTCATGTCCTGAACAAGACAAGCGGTGCGCTGGTACAGACCCTGTCCTTCACCTCGCCCAGGGACCTGGCCATCGACAGGAATGATAACCTTTGGGTGGTATCGGCCACCAACACCGTGCAGAAATTCACGGTCAACTCCAACGGCACCCTCTCTTCACCGGTCCTGTCCATCTCCGGACTGACTCAGCCCCTGGCCCTGGCCGTATCGCCAGACAACAGCACCCTGGTAGTCGTGGACGGTGGAACCAGCCAGCAGATTAAAGCCTTCAGCAATGCCAGTGCCGCTGCCCTGTGGACCTTCGGACAGGCAGGTGGCTATGCTTCCGATCCGGCCGTGGCCAATGACAAGTTCTATTTCAGCGACACGGTCACCATGCTTTCCAAGCCTTTCATCGCCTTTCAGCCAGACGGCTCCTTCTGGGTGGCCGATGTCGGAAATGAAAGGGTACAGCATTACTCCTCCGCCAGGGTATTCATCGACCGCATCATGTGCCTGCCGCACTCCTACAGCGTGGTGGCCGACCGCAACAATCCCACCAGGGTCTTTAACGAATACCTCGAATTCCAGGTCGATTACTCCAAACCCCTGGCTCCCGCCAACGGCTCCTGGACACTGGTCAGGAACTGGAGGCACGGCATTACAAAAGACTATTTCCAGGAAGGAAAGGTCAATATCTTCAACCAGGTCGTCACCCTGGCCAACGGCAAGACATACGCCACGCTGGAGAACTGTTCCACGCCCGATGTCAGGTACCCAGAAGTGGTGGAGCTGCCCGCATCCGGACATGTACGCTACACCGG
>CALMKH010000034.1 GCA_937867025.1 uncultured Bacteroidota bacterium
CGCCCAGAAGGTACGGTCCCATGAGGAATAACGTTTCGGAAGTGTGGCGCGAAGCGAAAATTGAACGGCCAGGTAAATACCGGTATAAAAAGTAAAAGGAATCCAGGCGCCGGGTTCACTCATCCAGTTAAAGGTAAAATATCCCTCATCAATATAGAAAAAGAACATCACAGGCAGAGCTGACGAAACAACGTGCACCAGGAGCTGTAAAAGCCAGTGCCGGTTGGATGTTTGTTCAGAAATCATGACGTTCTTATTTGCCCATTTAACGCAGACTCATCAAACAAATTGTTTAAATTAAAAAAGATAGCGCAAAAATGTCAAATGGGGAATTATGGGTTGATCGCCTGAATTCCCCTTGAATAGGTATCCCTCGAACGTTACCGCCTGATCGTATTTTGTGATCCGCCACTTTAGTGCGCCCCTTTTGCCCGTTTCTTTATCTGCTGCTCAACTTCATATATGGCGTTCACGGTTTTTATGACGGAATCAGGCGTTACTGAAATACTATCTATTCCCTGCTCCACCAGGAATTGCGCAAAATCAGGGAAGTCGGATGGTCCCTGCCCGCAGATGCCTACCTTGACACCCGCTTCCTTGGCGGTTCTGATCAGCATTTCCAGCATGCGTTTCACAGCAGGATTCCTTTCGTCGTAAAGATGGGCCACAAGACTCGAATCCCTGTCAAGGCCAAGGGTTAACTGGGTAAGATCATTACTGCCAATGGAAAATCCATCGATATGCGGGGCAAATTCTGCAGCCATGATGATGTTGGAAGGTATTTCAGCCATCAGGAAAAGCTCAAGCCCGTGGCGGCCTCTTTCAAGTCCATACTCTTTCATCACGTCGTGTACCTTATGAAGCTCCTCGATCGTGCGGCAGAATGGGATCATTACCACCACATTGGAGAGCCCCATTTCCTCACGGACTTTTTTGATTGCGAGGCACTCCATGCCAAAAGCTGCCTTATAATTATCGGAATAGTACCTCGACGCTCCCCGCCAGCCTATCATCGGGTTTTCCTCATGCGGCTCATAATATTTTCCTCCGAGGAGGTTGTAATATTCGTTGCTCTTGAAGTCGGAAAAGCGTACTATCACCTTATTCGGATAAAATGAAGCTGCAATCTTCGCAATGCCGTTGGCAAGCTTTTCAACAAAAAAGGTTTTTTCGTCTTCATACCCTTTGATCTTTTTTTCAATTTCAAGCGTCAACTCTTTATCGTTCAGTTCCTTGTGGTTCAGCAGGGCTAACGGGTGTACCTGTATATAATTGTTGATAATGAATTCCTCGCGTGCCAATCCGACACCCTTGTTGGGCAGGTGTGAAAACTGGAAAGCCAATCCCGGTGAAGCCACGTTCAGCATAATGGCTGTATTTACTTCAGGCAGTTGGCTCACATCAAACTCTGATTTTTCATACTCCACTTCACCGTCATAGATATAGCCTTCGTCTCCTTCGGCGCAGGAAGCAGTGACAACAGTTCCTTCGCGTATCATCTCCGTAGCATTCCCGCATCCTACAATAGCGGGGACTCCAAGTTCCCTCGCCACGATAGCCGCATGGCATGTACGGCCCCCTTTATTGGTGATAATAGCGGAGGCCTTTTTCATAATCGGTTCCCAGTCCGGATCGGTCATATCGGTAACGAGAATGGAACCCGGAACAAATTCATGCCCTTCCGATACGCGTTTATCCAGGGAATACATGATATTCACTTTTCCTGTTCCTATTTTATCCCCTACGGCAATGCCTTTTGCAAGGATCTTGTTATGCCTGTCCTGGTCTTTTATTTTGAATTCCGTAATGCGGTTATGGTCCTTTTGCGAATGAATGGTTTCGGGTCTTGCCTGCACGATGAAGAGCGTTTTGGTAAGACCATCAACAGCCCACTCCACATCCATGGGTGTCCATTTCCCTTTGATGCGGGTATAATATTCTTCAATAATCATCACCCATTTTGAGAGCTGTAAAATTGACTCGTCCCTGAGGCAGAACCTGTTCCGGAATTTATTCTCGGTGGGTATTTCCTTCACCCTTTCATCACCGCCTTCGCCATAAATCATCATTTTGTCCTTATTGCCCATTTTCTTTTCTATGATAGAGGCAAAACCCTGTTTAAGCAAGGGCTTGAAAACAATGTATTCATCGGGAGATACCGATCCCTGCACGATCATTTCACCAAGGCCGTACGAGGCATTTATGACAACAGCATCCTTGAAGCCGCTTTCAGTATCGATTGAAAATGCCACACCCGATACGCCCAGGTCGCTTCGCACCATTTTTTGCACGCATACCGATAAACCCAGCTTGAAATGCCCGTAGCCTGAGGTTTGCCTGTAGCTGATGGCCCTGTCTGTAAACAGCGATGCGAAACAATTCCGGACACAGTCCATAAGCATGGCGGGGCCCCGAACGTTGAGGAACGTTTCCTGTTGACCGGCAAAGGAGGCATCCGGAAGGTCTTCGGCTGTCGCAGAACTTCTCACTGCCACGTCGGTTATATCCTGGTCATATTGTCTTGAAAGCTTGTCGTACGAGGCTATGATCTGCTCGCTCATTTCTTTCGGAAAGCGGCCGTTGAGGATAAGCTGCCTTACCTGCATGCCTCCGCGCCTGAGTGATTCAATGCTGTTATAGTCAATATCCTTGACTATTTTTGTGATGTTCTCCTGCAGTGAATTGTATTTCAGGAATTCGTGGTACGCATCTACAGTGATGACAAAGCCGTCAGGAATGTTCACCCCAAGTGACGTGAGGTTCTGCAGCATTTCCCCGAGCGAAGCGTTCTTTCCGCCGACGAGCGGGATGTCGTTAATACCGACTTGTTTCAATAACAGTGTATATTTCATATTAATTTTAGGTTTGTAAAAGGGTATATAACAGGTCCGTCAAAAAGGAAAACCATTATAAGAAAATGGCACTGTTACAGCTGCAATTTACTGCTTTTTTATGTCCGGACAATGACCGGATTTTTATCATTGCATGAAGTGAACATGATATCCACCGATGTATTTCAACGTGCTATCCGATTGAGTTTCATTTGTAAGTGAGGTGTCTAAATTTGAGCACAAAACCGGTTTGCATTTTTGCAAATGATACATGTCATCGAAAAAATGGGGTTAGAATTTAAGCCAATAAGCTTTCAGTCCGTTATTGCTGAACTCAAGGGTAGGGGATGGTAATTTAATGCAGTTTAGAAGAAAAAGAAGCGTCCTGAGAGTTTGATTGGATGTCTTTATTTTAGTGAGGTTGTAATCCAATGCAAGATAATATTGCCTGTAACGTTTGGTCGAACTATGATCATGCACTACGCCGTTCTTGTCTGTCCAGATATTGTCATCCCCCCCGAGCATGCCTTCGGCGCCATAACCGGCTGCCAGTCCCAGCCATTCGAGATTTTTCTTTTTAACAGGCGAATAACACAGCCAGTAAGTCTGGGCGTTATAGTCCTTTATTATTCTCTCTGCAGGAGTGCTGCCAAGCGTATTAGGCCTTTGCTGTGCAAAAGAAGATGGCGAGTAGGAGTATTTTAGAATAAACTTTTGTTCTTTCCATATGGCATGCTGGCCCGCACTGAGAATAGTGCCCAATGTATTTGCAGCCAGGTCACCGGCACTTGCGCCCCAGCCGGCTGAAAACCCGTCCCATATTTCGATAGGGTCCTGGAAAATGCTTCCGAACAGGGCCCACTTCCATTGTTTGTGTTCGGGAATGCCGGCCCATTTGGCTGCCTCTATCCCTGCTATGCCAAGGTAATACGACGAAAACATGTGACCGGCTTTATCCATCTGCAACCATTCATTGTTGTCGTTAAAGAAGTGAAAGCGCGATGACGGATAACCTTTGTACCATAGCTGGTATAATGCCAGGTGAGTCAGCGCTGTCCCGCCCAGGCCCACTGCATAGCACAGATGTTCGCGCTTGCGGTTGACAGTATCGCTTGGAAGTCGCGAACAGGGAGTAGAGTCCTGATATGAGGTGACCGTGGAATCTCCAGGCTCCGGATGCGTAAAATGCAAATCCTTTTCCGCATGAACATTCATGACATTGCAAATGAATACCCATGCGAGCAGTCTCATAGGCTGTCTTATTTTAAAATAGCCGCCTTACAGGCATCGAGTATGGCGTACGCTTTTTCCGAGGTGGTGCTTTCGGCGTACACGCGCAGTACCGGTTCGGTTCCGCTGGGACGTATCATTACCCATTCTTCATTTCCGAGATGGAACTTGAAGCCGTCCATGTCTTCTACCTTCTCAACTTTGTAATTGCCAAACGAAGAATAGGCATTTCCCTTGCATGACTGGATGATGCTTTGTTTAGTAGATTCCTCAATGTGCAGGTCGTAGCGTTCTACCGCGAATGAACCGATGATGGCATAGGTCTGATCTATGAGTTCTTCAACGCTCTTGCCCGTTACTGCCATATATTCAAGGATCAGGAGTCCCATCCATATGCCATCGCGTTCCGGAATATGGCCCTTCACAGCAATGCCTCCGCTTTCTTCGGCGCCGATCAGCACATCATCCGTTATCATGTATTCGCAGATGTATTTAAATCCTATCTTGGTGGTAATGGTTTCAAGGTTAAGGTGTTTGGCCAGTTTGTCGATCTTTGACGACACGCTGAAGCTTTTTACGATCTTTCCGCTCAATCCTTTATACTGGGTGAGATATTGCATTAAAAGCAGTATCAGGTGATGTGAATCGACAAAACGTCCTTTGCTGTCGAAAAATCCTATCCTGTCCGCATCACCGTCTGTGGCAAGGCCGCACAGTATCTTATCATTATTTTTGATAAGATTTGAAAATTCCATAAGGTTTTTCAATATCGGCTCGGGAGCTACATTGTTGAATCCCGGATTGTATTCGCAGTGCAGCAGGGTGGCACCGGGCAACAGGTTGCGTATGGCATTCTGTCCTGCGCCATACATGGCGTCATAGGCGAAGTTAGGGGCATATGACTTAAGTTTTGCTACATCAAATTTTTCGGACACTTGCTGAAGGTATATCTTTTCGAAATCGGCAAATTCGACCAGCCCTTCACTGATGTATTCATCAAGGGATTTAAGGCTAACGGATTCGTTATAATCAATGATGGATTCAACCTTTTCGATCTCGGCAGGGATCACCGGGCCTCCGTAATGGGCCTTGATCTTGTAACCGTTGTAATTCGGGGGATTGTGACTTGCGGTAATAATGACACCGGCAAATGTGTTCAGCTTGACATTGGCGAGTGATATCATCGGCGTGCTGCAAAATCCTTTTGAAAGGAAAACCTTAATGCCATGATGCGCCAATACCCTTGCAGTGGTTTCAGCGAACAATTTCCCTCCGAACCTGCAGTCATATCCCACAGTGCAGGAATGGTTCGTACTGGCCGCTTTAAGCCATTTGGCAGTAGCATGTGCAACCCTCGTTACATTTTCAACTGTGTAATTGTCGGCGATGATTTCGCGCCAGCCGTCAGTTCCGAATTTGATCTTGTACATTGTTATGTTTGTATTATGTTAAGTGTTTTTAGTTATTGATTGCGTGAATATTTGACATAATTGCTCACCTGGGTCCACTTGTATTCCTTGAGAGCTTTCAGATACAGGGCGGATTCACTTGGAGGAATAAGGTCCTTGTTGCATTTATAAATGGTATACTGGAATGTCTTTTCTATGAGAATATCCTCAAGCGTTTTGAAATTGATCAGCAGGTCCCATTTTGCAACTTCCTCGAATGTGAGGGTTTGCAATGGCCTGTTATTGACAAATATTCTTATCTGGTAAGGTTTGTAGCTGATAACACTGCCTTTTTTCTCCCATATTTCTGTCACCTCCAGTCGCGTAACAGTGACATCCATTCCCGATTTTTTATAATCGAAATATTTATCACCGCCCATTCCGAAAAGTACTTCCTTGTTCTCATTCAGGAATTTCTCAATGGAGAGGATGCAGTTCGTTCCTGCATCATTTTCAACCCCGGGATTTTTTTCCAGTACATAGGTAAGCATTTTTGTATCGGGGAGTTTCACCAGGCCGTTTACTTTCTTTTTAGAGAAAAAGGCATCCTTTTTTATTTCGAATGATGAGGCTGGGTTTACAGTAAAATCGCGTGAACCGAATTGCAGCAGGTTGAAATTGTACCTGCGGCTGTACAGGGCATCCATGTAAGAAAGCTGTGCTGGGCCGTTGACATTCGTGGGAATCTGGCTGGCAGTCAGCAGGCCGATGGCATCCAAAGCATCGATATAACCGATGGAAACTTTGCCTTTCGGCGATTCGGAAAGAAAGGAAAATCCGACAATCACAAATTCCGTTTTTCGCCGCGAACTTGTCCAGAGCTCATTGATAAAAAGGTTTTCAACATTTGAAAACGAAATCTGGTTGCTGCTCTCAATATTTCTCAGGGCTGTGGCCGAAATGGCTATTTGTTTTTTGGGTGAATCCCAGAGGGTGAGGCTGCCGTCTGTAATAGCCCTGTAAAAGAGTCCCGGGAGGTGCTCTACGAGGTTAAAACCATTTGTATCTTCCTGTTCGCTCCTTGACAGGTGGATCAGGGCCGGCACCTCGGTATAAAGTTTACGGGCATGCGCATCTATGCCGGCAAAAAAGAGGACGATATAGACAAGAAGCTTATACAAAAGCGTTCTCGCCTGTTATTTCCATGCCAAGTATCAGGAGGTGCACATCATGGGTACCTTCATATGTGAGGACACTTTCAAGGTTCATGCTGTGGCGCATGATGGGGTATTCGCCTGTAATGCCCATGGCGCCGTGTATCTGCCTGGCTTCCCTCGCTATTTCAATGGCGATATGAACATTGTTCCGTTTGGCAAGGCTTATCTGCGCAGGTGTGGCTTTTCCGGCATTCATCAGGTTGCCGAGTCTCCAGCACAATAACTGGGCTTTGGTGATCTCTGTGATCATTTCAGAAAGTTTTTTCTGCTGAAGCTGGAATCCTGCTATCGGCTTTCCGAACTGTGTTCTTTGTTTGGCATACCTTAAAGCCGAATCATAACAGTCCATCGCAGCACCCACAGCGCCCCAGCTGATGCCGTAACGGGCCGAATTCAGGCAGGTGAGGGGACCTTTCAGTCCTTCCACACCCGGTAAAATATTTTCTTTGGGTACCTTGACATTGTCGAATACCAGCTCACCGGTGGCGCTGGCTCTCAAACTCCATTTCCCATGAGTTTCAGGCGTTGTGAACCCCGGATAGCCACGTTCTACTATCAGGCCCCTGATTTTGCCTTCTTCATTCTTGGCCCATACAACAGCTATGTCCGCAAACGGGGCATTGCTGATCCACATTTTCGAGCCGTTAAGAAGGTAATGATCACCCATGTCCTTAAAATTGGTGAGCATGCCTCCCGGATTGGAACCGTGATCGGGTTCGGTCAATCCGAAGCATCCCATCAGTTCGCCCTTTGCAAGTTTAGGAAGGTATTTCATTTTCTGCTCTTCGCTTCCGAACTTATAAATGGGGTACATGACAAGGGAACCTTGTACGGAGGCCGTTGAACGGATGCCGCTGTCACACCTTTCGAGTTCCTGCATGATCAGGCCGTAAGTGATGTAATCCATTCCTCCGCAACCATATT
Organism: uncultured Bacteroidota bacterium; assembly: GCA_937867025.1. Lineage (GTDB taxonomy): Bacteria > Bacteroidota > Bacteroidia > NS11-12g > UBA955 > JABMMZ01. The sequence goes on from CALMKH010000034.1 coordinate 7,591, forward strand.
TGGCAGGTAACTGCGGCCCGAAAGCACCGATCTCGCCCAGTCCTTTTATGATGTGATGCGGAAATTCGGCCCTTTGAGCATATTCTTCAATGATCGGGGATAATTCCCTCTTCACCCAGTCTCTTATGGAGTTACGGATAAGAATATGCTCTTCTGTGAGAAGGTCGTCAATCTGGTAAAAATCAGGCTGAACATATTGATCTTTACCCTGGTTGCGATCTTTCAGGTCTTCAAAATTGATAGCGGACATGTGTATATTAAATTTTGGCAAAAATAATTATTTTCCCTTGATTGCAGGTGAAAAAAAACATAAAAATGGCGCTTGGGGGAACAGGGATCATAAAAGTGGAAGATTTTGAATTTCACATAGCCAAAGGCTGGCATGAAGCGGAACACAAGGTTGAAAATCATTTTAAGGTCAGCGCCGAAGTGGTTTATGAAAGGGAAAAGCTTCCAGCCGGCAGCTTTCTCGATTATGAAGATCTGGCAGCTATACTCAAACGGCATATGATCTCGGACACCCATCTGCTGGAGACCATTGCCGAGCAGATACTTGAAGATATAGCCAGGCAATGGCCGTACATAAAGTCGGCCCGGGTCGTCATCCGCAAACTGACCCCTGCCTTTACGCATATGAAAATAGGTGCCGTGGTGGTAGAAAGGCAGGTGGCATACTGAACCAGGGAGTATTCAGCCACGTTTTGTATTTTATTATTGCAAACTAAAATTGCCTACTTTTGTTACGTATGATCACTCATTCAATAGACCGGCTGGAATATCTCTGCAGCGTTATTCCGCCATTGTTAAGCAGCATTCCCGATCATGAATTCAGGAATAAGCCGGCTCCCGGCAAATGGAGCAGGCAGGAAATACTGGGTCATCTTATTGACAGTGCCACCAATAATCACCAGCGGTTTATCAGGGTTCAGTTCGAAGAGATCCCTTATATCCGCTACGATCAGGATCAATGGGTGTTAAACAGCCATTACAATGAACTCAACAAGGAAGATATGATCGAGTTCTGGAAACGATACAACCTGCACCTGGTGGAGCTCATGAGGAGAATACCTGCTGAAAACCTGCAAAAATTCTGCAACACCGGCGGAGAAAACCCTGTAACGCTGGAGTTTCTTGTCAATGATTATGTG
>CALMKH010000035.1 GCA_937867025.1 uncultured Bacteroidota bacterium
AAAGTCTGCGTCAAAGCTAATCATTGTTTTGGAAGTATTAAGGTCTGCGATACCATTGATGTCATTACGCCAACAAAGAAAACTAAACTCAATTTCACGAAATCCGCAACATACGCAACCGCAGCCAACGGTGTTGTTTTAACTCCGGTAACTGACAATGCCAATAGATTTTACTGGACCATTACACCGAAAAGCTGGACATTGCTCAGTCCTTTACCTGTTCCGTCCGTCAAGGATTCAACAACTATAAAATATCAGACAACGCCGGGGGATAGTATTCCTACACCAGTAATAAGATTCTTGGATACTGTATGTTATACGATAAAACTTGTGGCATTTAATTCGCTTAACCCAACGGCTACCGCAGATACACTGATCAAGACGAACTATATCTGCGGATACGATTTCAGAGATATTTTCGGTATTTACGGCAGGGTTTACCAGGACAGGGATGCTGATTGCCGGATAACAGGGGTTGATAGAGGGCTTTCCGGAATTGGTGTAAGGATTTATGACAGTTTGAAGAATTATATCGGATATACCACTACTGCCATTGACGGTTGGTTTTTTGTGGAAGAAACAGACGGAAAATTTATTGTAGAGCCGGATTTGCAGGGAATGCCCTTTAAAAATCTCTGCAGCAACAGATTGGATACATTCATAAAAATAAGCAAACAGAGTCCTCTGAATGGTTTGGACTATATGTTGGGATGTGATCCGAAATATGATCTTATGGCCAAAACAATAACTCCCCGTGGATGGGTTTTTCCAGGCAGGACGCATGTTCTTGATGTAACAGCAGGATTAAAATTCAGTTATGGAAATATCTGTTATACGTCAGCAGCAGACAGTGGTTATATAAAGGTAAAAATGCAGGGGAAAATAAAAAACGTATCAATTCCGCAGAGATATTCAATTCCGGATGAGGTAACAGGCACTGAGTTTACCTTTAAAGTCCGGGATTTTAATAATGACAAAATCAATATTCGCTTTAGCGTCACAATGGATACCACTGCCACTGCTTCTGATTCTGTGGATGTGGAAGTGGAAATCAAATCCTATGGCAAGGAAAAAGATACAACAAATAATAAAAAAAGAAGGTTTTACCGGGTTGTAAATTCCTACGACCCGAATATGAAAGAGGTTTACCCGGAGCATGTTAAACCCGGTTTTAGCGACTGGCTGACATACACTATCCATTTCCAGAACACCGGAACAGCCCCGGCTTTTAATATCCGCCTTGAGGATACTTTGGACGGGCACCTTGACCTCGAGACGTTTGATGTAGTAGAGGCAAGCCACCAGTACAGGGTTTCGCTAAAGAAAAATATCCTGAAGTTCTATTTTGACGATATCATGCTTTCTGACAGTACAAGCGACAGGAAAGGCTCGGAAGGGCATGTGACCTATCGTGTAAAGCCATTGAAAGATTTGCCGAAAGGGACCAGGATCCATAATACTGCATATATTTATTTTGATTATAATAAGGCTATTGTTACCAATACAACTCTCAATGAATTTGTGCAGGAAACATCCATTGACATGCCTGGCATGCCCGGGCTAAAAATATATCCTAATCCCGGCAAAGGCTTATACAGGCTGGAAACCGGAGGCTCAACCGGAGGAGGACGTATTGAGGTATATAATGCAATGGGATTTCAAGTGATGAGCGATATACTGGAGGATGACCAGCAACTCGATATCCGGAAATATCCCGATGGTATGTATATTTTAAGGATATATATCAATGGCCGGGTAGCCGTTGTAAAACTCATCAAAGGGAGCAATTGAACGGGTCAGTTTTAGGGTATTTTCTACCTGTCCTTTAAATTGGACAAGACTGGCAAAACGATCTTTTTTGTGCGTTTATTTGCCATTTTATAGGGCTGTTAAAATTACTTTTTAAGTAAAAACACCCATAAAATCCATTTTGTTTTAATTATTACCATCGGATTCAAAATTATTCACATGTTGTAAACATCTGTAAATGATACATTTTGAGAATAATAAGTATGTACAAATAATTTTTTTGTAAAAAAATTCCCACTTTAGTATTAAATACTTAAAAAATTGACATATTTGCATACTAAAAATGGCTTCAAGGGAACTCATTGCATATCGCACCATGTATAAAATAGTCAACAACTATTGCCTGGCCTTTGCAATTGTTTTCAACCTGAAGACCCTTCCCGGCACGCGCCTGTCTGTTCCATGCATGCCGTGGAAACGTATGTTAGATGCTGCCTTACTTCAAACCGGCCTTCACCCGCTGGTCCATACCATGAAAAAATCAAACACAAATATGCACAATTATGAACACACATTATCACACGCTCTTTTACCTAAGAGGAATTGACCCCCGGACAGACATTCCAGGCCGGCTTACTTCAGATCCTTCCAACCCATTGCTTACTTCATATTTAAACTGATATGGCGGTAAATAGCATTGAATCGCTACAGATAGGTAAAAAGATTGCACCAATGTTAGACGAAGAAGCGAAAAAACAAATTGCTGAAATTTGGGATAGCTATGTCACGGCCAATCAAAATGGCTTCGACAAGGAAGGAGCTTTAGTCAACAATATTGATGACAGTCGCCTGTATGCCATAGAAGTGGTTAAGATCATCATTCATAACTTTATGAAAGGTGATTTCAATATATATGATTTCAAAACCTCACTCGACAGTTATAATAAGCATAATAACCTGTGGGGCTTTACGGCCAAACTCGGGCAGATGTATTTTAATCAGCTCATACAGGCCAATGAGAATACTATTGAAAAACTTACCAATCTTCTCAAGGAAGCCATTACGGAGCCACGCAACCTGAAGGATGCCGTCTCAAAAGTTGAGTCCCTCGAAAAACTCACCACTTCGATTTATAACAAGTCGCGTGACAAGCATAACGCCCCTTACCCGGGTGCGGTGGGGTATTTCCTTTCTTACTTCTGGCAGATACACAATCATCAGAAATGGCCGATCCTGTATGGTTCGCTGGTCAATTCATATAATGAAATAGGCATCTGGAAAGAACACAAGACTCAGAAGGAAACATATGAGTTTTATTGCAACCTCACCAATGACATCAAAGAAGTGATCAGGACCCATACCGGGAAAGAGGTGTCCAACTGGGATATTGAGCATGCGTTCTGGAATTACAAGCCGAAAGCAAAGGCAGTTCCTGTAAGCGTTCCGGCTAAACCTGAAGTGCAGTCTTCGGTGGCGGTAGAAACGGCGAGGGAGGTAAAGGAGGAAACAAAGGCTGAACCGTTGAGCGACGGAATGGCTGACATGAAGGAATACATCATTCCACGGCTGGCCAGGCTCCTGGAAGGCGAGACGGGTGGCGCGCTTTACGAACAGCTTGTGGCTGAGTCGTTCGACCAGATGGGGTTTGAGGTGAAAATTCTCGAACAGGGCAGGAGACGCGAACCATATGCCATCATTAAGTTCAGGGAAGAAAACATTGCTTTTATACTGGATGCCAAAGACAGCAGCCAGGAATATTTTCAGCAGAATGACGAGCGGGTCATTAAGGAATATATCAAGGAGCAAAGCAAGTTGCTCAGGAATGAAGGATATAAAAAGATAGGATTTATCCTGGTATGCCGGTCATTCAGCTCGGATGAACGCGAATTTGTCAATTACCTGATATGGAACACCAATGTCAAGAAAGTGATCATGTTTACATCTGAAGCGCTTCTGTACACCCTGGCGTATAGGAACAGGAACAGGCTTAGTGTTGCAGGCATGATAGAGAAAATGATCGCTTTCAGCCATATGGTCTCAGGCAGCACCATTGCCGGCGAACTTGGCAAATAGGCTGCTTATCTCATCAGGAGGAACATCCCGTCTTCTTCCTTATACATCCCGTTGTAATCATTGAGTTCGACATGGAAATAATACATGCCGTCAGGGCAGGTAATGCCCTGGTATGAGCCGTTCCACAATTCACCGGGAATATGGCTTTCAAACAGCTTTTCTCCCCACCGGTTGAATATTCTGAATGTATAGTTTGTCGTAAACATTGTTCCTGAAGGGCCGAAACCGTCGTTGTGCCCGTCGCCGTTAGGAGAAAAGGCCGAAGGGAAGAAGATGGGCATGGGAGGCGCGATGAATATATATTTTTCGGCCAGTCCGACACACCCGTTGTTATCGGTGACATACAGCCGGGCCCGCAATGTGGTGGTATCCGTGACGGAAAGAGAGGTATCCTTCCTTATGGAGTTGCCGTGACCTCCAAAATCCCAGAACCAGGCTCTTGGCGTCGGCTGGGTAATGTCTTCAAACATAATAATGGTATTCTTATTGCCTCCGTCGATTGACTTGTAAGTGAACTTCGCTTCCGGCAGTTCGTGTACCCTGGCCCAGTTATTCCCTCTGAAAGTATCCGGGCAGCCTTTGTCAGTGAAGGTGCTCAATATGATGGAATAAAGGCCGGCATCCGTATACCTGTGCTTCACATCTTTTTGCTGCGAAGTTCCCATATCCCCGAAATCCCATGTGTATGAGACAATGCTTCCGGGATTGACCATAGCGCTGGCTCTAAAGGCGGAACTGTCGCCAAGACATACGTCCGGTACTTGAAATACCTGTATGTCCGCATTGGGGAACACTTCGGCCAGTGCTGTATCGGAGCCGGAACATCCCGAATCGGAGTCAATGCGAAGGACAACACTATAAGTTCCTGATGAACTATAAATTTTATCTATAGGACTTCGAAGAACTGAACTCGTCATGTCACCGAAGTCCCACTTGTAAGTGGAAATGTTGCCTGTGGGTATGGCCGACTGTTCAGAGAAATTAAAACGGTTGATTTTAAAACATTGTGGGAGTATCGCACTGATATCCGCCACGGGTTCGGGGTTGACAAACGCATATCTGACGGTTTCACCATGGCAACCGTCGGTATCGCGCAGGTGAAGTTTTAACGGATATTTCCCGTATGAAGGGAAAGTGATGCCTCCTGTTGTACGAATATCTTTCACACTGTCATTCGCATAATACCATGTCATTGACGCAATGGAGTCATTTCCTGGAAGCGGTGTGTATACAAGGTCGAATCTATGCCCGGTAAAACATTGTGAAGGGTCATTGATACCGAACCAGGCATTAGGGTCCTTCTTGACTTGTACGAAACGTATGGCGCTATCCTCACAGCCGAATGTATTAACAACTTTCAGGACGATACGGTGTATCCCGTAGTACATGAAGGATTTGAAAACGGAGTTGCGGTTAACGTCACCGGTGGAATCGTCATAACGCCACTGCGAGGAGGTAAATCCGCCGCTGTCGGTCGTGGAAATGTCCTGCAGGGCAAAGCGGTTGCCGGTACGGCACTGAAACGTATCATCAACGGTGAATGCTGCACGCGGAGGGTCGTATACCCGGAGGCTGACATTGCTGCTGTCTTTGCATCCCTGTGGAGTCGTTGAAACAAGCTTCAGGTGGTACATTCCCTTTGCGGGATAAAGGTGTGATGTATGCCTGGCGGTGTCCGTTGATCCGTCCCCGAATGACCAGGAACTCAACACAGGATTGTGCAGGCTTGTGCTTGTATTGGTGAGCCTTACGCTGTCATTGGCGCATTCGAAGGGTTTGCTGAATACAAATGAGGTCTTGGGATGCTCATATATCCTAACGTGTTTCAACATAGTGTCCACGCATTGGTATTTGTTGTCGTATACAAGGAGTATCCTGTATTTGCCGGGGACCGCGTAATTCCATGGGCTGGACGGATTACTGTTATTGAGGAAAAAACCTTCACTAAAGAACCAGCGAAAGCTTTTGTGCAGGGAGGAATCAACAACGGTCGTGTTTTTAAGCGTTACATGGTTTCCGTTCAGGCAGGAATCGATCGACATGATTTCAAAATTTGCCTCAGGGCCGGGGGACACCTGCAGGGGTCGTATGGTATCGTCTTCGCAGCCGTGTATGGATCGCACCACGAGTTTCAGCTTGTAGGTACCGGGCGTTGTAAACCTGTGTTTAAAATTGTAACTGTTATTGACGAAGGTGTCTTCTCCGAAATACCAGGTGTTGGAAACGATAGTGTCAGGCGTGGTAGAGTTATTGGTGAATAGCAGATCGCGGTTCCTGTTGAGGCAAATGGAGGAATCCCATGATTTGAAATTTGCAAAAGGAGGCTTGAAATTAAATATCCGGGCTGTATCGATAAAATGGCAGCCGTTTCGTTCCACCACTTTAAGCCATACGGTTCCGGGTGCTTTAATGGCTTTGTAATAATTCGGGTGCCCGTCATGCCACTCATAGGTATTATCCTGGTTGAAATGGCGTGCATACAATGGAAAATCAACTTTGCCGCACACAATGGTATCATTGCAAAGGATCTGCTTGCCGCCTGCGTAATTCACATACAGTTTCTTGACGATGGAATCCGTCACATTGGTTCGTGTATGCTTAAAATACATGGCCACACGAACCCATCCCGTGTCGGTATAGATTATTTTTGCAGTGGTTCCCGTCGCGGATTTCCCGTTGAGGTTCCAGGAAAAATTACTGAAACTGTCCATCGCAAGGGCTGTATAGGTTATAGAATCGCCCTTGCAATGGTTATCAAAAATGAAATTGTTCTGTAATATCCGGAATCCCGAGGATGCCATGAAGGCATATGTTTCTTTCACACCATATCCATAGGTGCTCGCAATGACACCTCCTGGATTGTAAAGGGCGTAATTGACGCCTGAATCCGCAGTGATCTGCACATACCACATACCGCTCATACCGGCACTGGTCTTCCACAGGTTTTGAGCGACCTTGACACCGTTAATCCTGAACTGGCCCGTGTCGGCAGTTTTAACCAGGAGGTTAAAATAGCTTTCGGGTTTGTCAGCAACCTTTGTGGGCCACACTTTATATGCCGTGACAAAATTGATCTCTGCGTTGTCTAATCCAGTCTGCTTGTCCGCCGGCAACATCATTTGAGCCACATCACCCATTCTCGCTTTCGGGGCAGGATGCATGGCACAATGATTTCCCTTGCTGAATTGTGTTACGGATATGCGTTTGTTCGCAGTTATCCTGGCCGGAACCTCACGCGGCACGTTATATACATGGAATTCACCTTCCTGCAAGGTGTCGACATACGCACCATTCACGGATACAACGGTGTTTTCTTCGGCAGCCACGATTTTCAGGTAATAGCCTCCCGGGTTGTATTTAAACGGCAGCGCTGTATAACTGTTACCCCAGTTCACAGTAGGGATCATCTGTTCATATGTGTGATCATAGTCCGTATTATTAATCCACATGGGAAGACTTTTGCACATCACGCCGTTGCTGTCCGGTTGCTCGCTGAACGTCAGCCTGTTTCCTGCGAAAACAGCAAATTTTGAGGCAGAGGTCCTGGACCTTACCACAGATCCTGTTAAATCATAATCACCGGTGGGATAAAAGAACGTTTCGCCAGCTTTCAGGAAGATCACTACAGGGATTCCCGGGCGGCCGTCCCTTACCAGTGATTTACCCTTGGGGATTAGCTCAATTTTGGAAACAGGCGCTATACCGACAATCAGGAGCGCTGAAGATAAGGATGTTTTGTGTCCAATATCACAGCTCAGGGGGTTGGAAGCATGGTTGGTGGTTACATAATATTCCGGTGCATATGGTATGGATTCAGTGGGAATGACTGCGGTGCCGCCTCTTGAGCCCCAAAACCTGTTGACAGCATTAACGGTGATCAGTGAATCCGCTGTAATATGTATGCCGTTGTTGGTGTTGTAATCAGCCCAGAATGTGCGGACCACCATGTTAAAAGGCATTTGTACACGCTGCGTTTTATGCGGGACGATATTAAGGATAATCGTTGTGTCTTTAAGCAATCCGCTGCCTGAAGGTGATTCCTTTTTGGCGGAAACTGTAACCGTGGCCCTGAAAGCAGAAGAAATATACAGTTCCGTGGTATCATTTATCCAATAGTCGAGGGGATTGTTCGGGACACAGGTGAAATCCTCATCCATAAAACCGACCCAAAAGTCTTTCCCAGCCATTCCCTGTGCCCGGGACTGATGTATGGAGAGGGAGAACAGAAGCAGTAATAACGGTAGTTTTCCGCTCATTGTTTAGTCGGCAAGCGACAAATGTAGAGAAATTCACTATGAAAAGGACGGGTACATCCGATTATGACGGGAATTTTACAATAGGATGAGCCAGAAACTAATGGTTCAGTGAGGTTCCGGATATCCAGCCGTATGCAATGCCGCAGTGCCATCTCGGGAACAACGTGTTGCACCTGGCCGTAAGGCTTTAAAAAAATGTTCTGGATTACAGCCTTTTTGTTCATATTTGCAAGGTCCCCGCAACTGATATAAGGGGAGGGGTAAACCTTAAAAAGCCGGAAATGTATGGACAGAATCAACCTGATTAAATTCATTGAACAAATTGTTCCTATTCCTCGCCCGAGAGTAGAAGAGATCGCAGCCAGATTCCAACCGATGCAGATTGCCAGAGATGAATATTTTATCAAGTCGGGAAAGGTCAGTCATAATTACCTCTTCCTTGAAAAAGGATTTATACGCGCCTACACATACGACCTGGAGGGGAATGAAGTAACGACAGAATTCTATTCTGATAACCAGGTGGTATTCGAGGTGGGTTCATTTTTCAGGAAAACTCCATCAAAGGAAGACTTTCAGGCACTTGAGGATTGCAGCGGATGGTATATAACTTATGACCAGCTGCAAACACTTTTTCATACGATTTATGAGTTTCGCGAATTTGGCCGGATGATACTGGTCAGGGGCTTTATTTCGTTTAAGCAGCGCACCCTTTCCCTCATCAATGAAACGGCAGAGCAACGCTATGAAACCTTGATCAGGGACCGTCCCGAAATACTGCAGAAAGCACCGCTGAAATTTATAGCATCATACCTGGGCGTGACTGACAGCTCACTGAGCCGGATACGCAGGGACCTGACAAGGAAATAAAATTCATTTCTTGTCATTTGGCAAGTTGGCCGACATAATTATCACTCAATTTTGCGGTCAACTTTTAATTATAATAACAATGAACAACTTACCGCTTGGCGTCAGTATACTGTTCGCCGCAACAACATGCCTTACGGTCTGGCTCTTTTTCACCGCTTCGAACAAATCCAGACCATTATTGATCTTTCTTCTGATCTGGATGCTACTTCAGGCCGTCATCGGCCTGAGTGGTTTTTACAGCGTTAAAGGCGCGTTCCCACCCAGATTTGCATTTGTACTCGGTCCGGGACTCCTTATATCGGTCCTTTTGTTTATATCCAGGCGAGGCCGCCGGTTTATGGATACGTTTTTAATTGACAAGCTTACCATACTTCATGCAATACGTGTTCCTGTAGAAATTACATTATATTTTGTGTATACCGTCGGCCTGGTTCCTCTCATCATGACCTTTGAAGGACGTAATCTTGACATTCTTTCAGGGATCAGCGCCATCATCATATTTTATATCGTATTCAGGAAAAGAAAAGCCGGCGATAAAACTTTGCTGGTCTGGAATTTTCTGTGCCTCGGATTACTGATAAATATATTGACAATAGCTGTGCTGGCCGCAGAAACTCCTTTTCAAATGCTTGCATTCGACCAGCCTAACCGGGGAGTGACCATATTCCCTCTGGTATGGCTTCCTACAGTGGTTGTACCTATTGTGTTGATCTCCCATCTTGCAGCCATCAGGCAATTGCTGAGGAAGATAAAACATAAGAACGCGTAGGGGCCTATCGCGAGATAACCAGTATTTCCCTGCTTTGGCTGCCGTCCGTTCCACTGAAAATCATCTGGTAAATGCCAGTGGGGGCATGTGAGAGGTCTATACTGTTATCCGCCGGGCTAAGCACTTTTTCCATCAGCAACTGCCCGTTTGCATGTATAATGCGGCAACTGCCGGCTTGATGCAAATTGACGATCCGGATGTCTGTAAAAGCGGGATTGGGATAAAGCTGCAACCGGTCATGACGCTCAACAGCGATACCGGTAGGAAAATACTCAAAAGCGCCTATGCTCGGCGGATTTTTAAAGGGATTATCCTGCATATCGTTCGTCAGCCCTGCAATTAAAGTTCCTTTGCCAATGGCAGGACTATTCGACTTCAGCCGGAAGTCACCGCCGGCAACAAAAAGTGGGTCCTGGCCCCTGATACCTGACGACTCCTGTACAGGAAGCATGGGTGTGGAAAGCGATGGATTGGATTGGTTATACCACAGGTTATGGCTGAACGTGAAACTCCCCGGTTGTGTATTGCTGCCGATATTGACGTGGCTTGTTACAAGACTGGAAAAATAAACGATGTTATTCCGGAACATATTGTTGCGGCACGGTACAAATCGCGTGGTATCAACAGTTTCCTGCAAGATCCGGATAATCCATTTTTCAGGCATGGTTATGGTGTTGTTTGCCACATCCACCCGCTCGCACCCTACATATGCAATAGGTGCCAGGCCTTTGACAAATTCATTTGCGTACACGTGTATATCGGCGGCTTCATGCGGGGCATCAAGCGGTCTGAAAAAAGTCAGCCCTGTAGACCCTCCCAGGTTGAGGGTCCTCTGACCCCCGTTGAAAAAGCGGTTGTTTTCTATCTTTATGTACCTTGTGCCGCCTTTCATCTGAACGCTGTTCGACCCCATTGAATCAAAGAAACAATGATGGACACGGCCATAATGGCATCCCACCATGTCGATGCCGCTGCCCCCGTCAGCCCCGTTTATGAATGTGCTGGAAGCCACTTCGAAAGAGTCAAGGCCAGACAGTTTCAGGAAATCGTTGTTCCCCTGGGCACCCATGTTCCTGAATTCACAACCTGCAATGATCACATGATGAGAAGGTGTTTCAATAGACCCCGCGTCATCAATGTTCATGCCGTTCCCTGTCTGTCCAGTGAATGTAATATCCTGAATTTTTACATAGGCTATGTCGGAAAAGTGAAATCCTTCAGCACCGCCCCTTATGGTCGTTCCGGCATACCCCATGATGACTATCCATGCATCGTGGCGACCCTTAAGATTTGAAATATAAAAAGGACCCTGGGATACAGAAGCCGTAAGCAATATGGTATCGCCCGGATCCGCTGCCGCCGCAGCCGCTACAGGTGTTGAATAAGGTTTACCCGGTCCTGTTTCCAGGACTTCAGCAAAACTTTTGCATGCCAGAAAGACAAGGATTAATGCAAACAGGGCAGGTTTCATAGGCGTTGAGGGTTGAAAGGATTGACAAAGCCGCATAGTATGACGACCACTGCAATATCACAAAAATAAAACAATTCCCGTATACATACCAAAGAATCAGAATTCGTCCAGTGAATCCAGGTAAGCATCACGCAGGTATGTCTCTTCGAAAATATCTTTATAGCCGAACTTCCTGATCCTGACTGAATGCCCGTTCCCGTATATCCATAACTGGTAGGGAGAGCTTTCCCTGGGCAGCTTAATCATGGAATCATTGACGATAAAGATGTTGCTGTCATTCGAGAGGGAATATATATCCTTAGCCCCGGCGTGAAGTTCCCGGATATAGTTCCGGTAATTTTTCCGGTCGATGATACCGGATTGCCAGTCTACGAGATACAGTTGATCATATGACCTCCTTGTTTTCATATGCTTCAGCAGGTCCAGCTTGCATCCCGTGCATGCAGGTTCATTTATGACAGTGAGTATAAGCCTGGATTTAAAGTGAAGCTGAACACTGTCGCCATTGATATTCCTCGCCTGCAATGTAAGTCCGGATTTATCATGCATGAAGCAGTTTGAAGCACAAACGACTGCTGATATCAGCAGGCTAAAGCTTTTTAAAAACCCAGAACGATACCACGGGGTCATCAGTTTTGCCATATGTTTCTCTTTTTTCCAGGTATTCCCTGTAGGTCTTGCATGTTCGCGGATCCAGGGCTGCATCTGATTTTAACTGAATGATATAGTCCTTTGTGTAATGGGTATAATGTTCGTCTGATCTCAGCGGAATTCCGTTTGTTAACATAAAATGGTCCATGGGCAAGGGAAAAATGGTTTCATAGTAAGATTTGGACAGTGTATATTTTCCTTCTTTTTTTATCCAGATATCTATAATGCGTTTTCGTTGTTTCAGGGTGGTGTCGTACCTGTACCATCTGACAAGAAAGCTATTGGTATCAATGAATTCCAGGTGTTCTATCCTGTCCATATGCTCAAAACACTCTTTGTCGAGCAGAGGGAAATACATAAAGATATCATTTGGGTTTTTTGCAATGCTGAGGTTCAGGTCGCGTGACGGAGATATCCAGTCCGGGATATCCCTTGTAACGGAATCCAGGCTCGTAAAATCATTATTCTGTATGTAGACTTTGTAACTGCCGAAATCAGGATAGATAAGCTCATTCTTGCCGAACGCAATAAACTTTGCAGGCAGGTAATGGGTATATTCCATAAAATCATGTTTCAATATGACAGAATCCAATTGACCGGTTTGAATGTTATAGCGATATATGCAGGCCGGTGCAATTTTATCCGGAATATGATTGTAAAACCTGCCGAAATAAATGACGTGATCCGAAAAACCTGAATACTCTATACTCTTGATTTTTCTTTTCATGAATACCATGTTTTTACTTAGGATATACCCGACAAGCGTGGTGTCGCTTATAAACACGCATGTATCATTGGCGGATGCAAATGAAAAATGATATCCCAGCGACAATGTGTTGACCTCTTTGTCAGCGATGACCTTGCTTGTCCGTTTTCGCGTCTTAAAATGATAGGTTTCCAGGCAGAGTTTCTTTTTATGCTTATACAGGCAGGTGTATTGGGAGTCATTCACATTATAGCTGGCGTAATCATTAACCCTTCTTCCCACCTTGAGGTCTTTCATATACAGGATGGTGTCCAGTGTGTACTTTTGATGCTGGGAGAACTGCCCCCACATATTAAGCATGAAAAAGAAGCATCCCTGAAGCAGGATACTTCTTTTAATTGGCAA
>CALMKH010000036.1 GCA_937867025.1 uncultured Bacteroidota bacterium
ATAAATGTGAAATCCGGAGGCAAATACTGGGTAAGCGTCACGGATGCACCATGCGTATCACGGGATACCATTAATATCATCAATGACTTGTCGGGCATCGACCTGGGCCCCGATTCAGTCATATGCCGCGACAGTTTCGTTCAATTCACCTGGGAAGGCGTGCCCGGCTACAAATCATACCTCTGGAATGACAGCACGACCGAGCAGCCGGTATTTATCTCGCACCTCGGCACATACTGGGTGCATGCCGTCAACCAGAATAACTGCCCATCGTCAGACAGCATTACGTTTGTATTGTATCCGCCGCCCAGAATCTACCTGAACGACTCGCTGTTCTGCAAGGGGACCTCGGTAATTCTTGACGGCGTGAATTACAGCATGAAAACGAAACACGAAACCACTTATACGTGGAACAATGGCGCTTCAACACCGCAAATTACAACAAGCATTCCGGGCATGTACATCGTCCATGTAAAGAACAGGCTCTGCACGATCATTGACACTGCCGTTCTTACGCATATAGAAACGGGCCTTGATCTCGGGCCCGATACATTCTATTGCGGACCGGTAGACAGGTGGCTGATTCCCCAACATGATTACGTCAGTTATGTCTGGCATGATTTTGCTGAAGTGGTCGATTATCACGCTATCAGTCCGGGCAAAAAGAAATTAACGATAACCACCGTGGAAGGCTGTGTGGAATCCGACTCAGTTTATATTATGCAATACCCCTCTATTGACGGAGGACTTGGAAACGATACCGCTATTTGCGTATCATCAGCCATGGAAATCAAGGCTGCCGACAGCATGACAAGTTATTTATGGAATACCGGTTCAACCGACAGGAGCATTTTTGTACGCGACGCAGGTCAATATTCCGTTATCGTGAAAAATCATAACGGATGCATTGTAGGCGATACGCTCCGGATCACAGAGCAAGCCGATGCGCTGCCGATCGACCTGTTTATGCCGAATGCCTTCTCCCCTAACGGCGATGCGCTGAATGAAGTGTATCCCGGAAACAAATACAGCGATCCCGGCTCCCCGTATAACCTCAGGATATACAACCGGTGGGGTGAAAAGATATTTGAAGCCGACCGCCCGTCGCTCCAATGGGACGGCACTGTCAAAAACCAGACCGCTCCCCAGGATGTCTACGTGTATTATGTCAAATATGTTGGTTGCGATGATGTGGAGAGATGGTTCAGGGGAACCTTCACGTTGCTGAGGTAAAAACTCTGCCATCCGGTTTAACCCTGCAATCTATCCTGTATCCAACTTTTACATCCAGCAATAGTTTCTCATGCGTTGTGCAATAATGACCACTTCCCCGGGATCAAACAATGACGAGATTGTGCACAATCCGCTCATCAATAGAACAGCTCCGAGATAAAGAACCGCAGCAGGTAAAAACAAACGGCTGACCTCTGCGGCCAGCCGTCTGTCATTGTCAAAAGTAAATATTATTCTTTCAGCATTCGCAGGTATACGCTGCGCCCTTCGTATTCCGCCTTTACAATATACATTCCCGGAGGCAGCATCCTGACATCCAGCTCACCCCTGGTACTCTCTATGTTTATGTTTGTCGGGTCTATCAGTATGCGGCCTGAAAGATCGGCCACACTCACCTTCAAAAGTGAAATGCCCGGGGCGTCAAGGGCAAGGCCAAGCACATCGCCCGCAGGGTTGGGGTACAGTTCTATCTTTACGTCATGTATATCCTCATCAAGCCCCAGGCGCCTGCAATTCACCTGTAAGGTCTTGCAGAAGCTGGTATCACAATTATTACAGCTGTCATAAACAACCATGCAGACTTTATACGTACCGTTCTTGCGGACCTGGTAGTATAATTTCTCTCCATAACCCGCCAATGTATTGTTCACAGTCCATTTCCTGAAAAGTTTTTTATGGCATTTGTAATGCTGGTTCAGGTAAAATTTCCCGATAATATTCACGGTGTTGAGGTTGCTGTCGCAATTTGTCCTGACATCAAACCCACCGAGCTTGCTCTTCCATTCGCAGCGAGGGGGTTTGCAGTTAATGGTAACGGTCTTGCATAATGAGGTGTCACATTTGTCGCAGCTGTCATACACCACTACACATACCTGATATGTCCCGTCTGCGCTCACGGGGTAATACAATGCATCCCCATAGCCGGCGACCGTATTATTGACGAGCCACTTTTTCAAAGGTTTTTTGGTGCATTGATAGTTCTGGTTAAGGTAAAAACTGCCATAGATGGTCCTGGTCCTTTTCATCGTATCACAATGACCACTGACATTGAACTGGCCGATCCTGCTCTTCCAGTTGCAACCGTGTGTGGGAGAGCAGTTCACCGAAACGGTTTTACACAGCATGGTGTCACAATTGTCGCAACTGTCGTACACGACCACACATACCTGGTAATTGCCGTTGTTGCTTACGGGGTAATACAACTGATCGCCGTAGCCCGCCACCACATTATTGACGATCCACTTTTTCCAGGCTTTCGCGGTGCACCTGTAATGCTGGTTCAGGTAAAGCTTGCCTAAGATCATCTTTGTCCTTTTCTGGGTGTCGCAGTGACCCTTCGCGTCAAACTGGTCGATGCGGCTCTTCCAGTTGCATTTCAATGGTGCTATACTGCAATTGATGTTCACTGTTTTGCAGAACGACGTATCGCAATTATTACAGCTATCATAAACCTGTACGCATACCTGGTAACTGCCATTGCCGCTGACAGGATAATACAACACATCGCCATACCCTGCCACCGTGTTATTCACCATCCATTTCTTCCGGGCGTTTTTATTGCATTTATAATTCTGGTTCAGGTAAAACTGGGCATAGATGGCTCTGGTTCTTTTCATGCTGTCGCAGTGTCCGTCTACAGAGAAGGTGTCGACTTTGTGTTTCCAGTTGCAGCCCGGGAAACATGTTACCGTGATGGTTTTGCAGATCGACGTGTCGCACTTGCGGCAGCTGTCGTAAAGTGTCATGCAGATAGCATAGGTGCCGTTGGCTGTTATATTGTAATACAAGTTCTCCCCATACCCTACGATGGCCTTGTTGACAGACCATTGCCTGAACGCCGGCTTGCTGCAGGAATAATGCTGGTTCAGGGTGATCTTGCCGACAATATGTTTGCTGTTCTTGTTGCTGTCACAGTTGTCTTTTACTGTGAAACTCCCGATTTTGCTTTTCCAGTTGCAGCCTAAACAATTGACGGTTACAGTTTTACACAAAACCGTATCACATTTATTGCAGCTGTCCAGGATCGATACACAAATTGTATACGTCCCGTTCTGGGTCACGCGGTAGTAAAGGTTTTCACCACTCCCTATAACAGTGGTCGAATTGCCGCTTAATTTCCATATCCTGCGGGCAGGAGATGTGCAGTTATAGTTCTGGTTAAGCGTGATTTTTCCGATAATATTGACCGTATGTGTATTACTGTCGCAATTATTATAGACATCAAAACGGCTGATTCTGTTTTTCCAGTTGCACCTGGACGTATCAGTACCGGCCTGTAAACCGCTGATAACAAACAAAATAAAAATTAAAGTAAGTGCTTTTTTCATAAATGTGCTAGTTGAGGTACCCTCTTAGACTAACAATTTTTCAAAGGTTGCACAATTATTCAAAAAAAATAAAAAAATATTTTACCCGAGAAATTCTGCCACCTGCATGCTGTTAAACCCTTGCGTGCACAACCCATCAGTAGCGGAGATTCAGCTTTCTCTGTTCTTCCCTGTTTTGCAGGAGACGTTTTGAGCTTTTCAGGAAAGTTGCCACAGTCCGGTCGATCTTATACCTGAGCAGCCTGCCCTGCGGATTGTCATACTGGTCGTACACACTGTCTTCAATCGCTGCTTTTTCAAGTACAACCCGGCATTCGTTGCAAAGCGCCTCAAGCTTTGCTTCTTCCTGTTTCAGTTCATGATACCGCCGGAGATACTCCCGCCTGTTTTTTTCTTCAATCGTAAAATGCCCAGATGAGCGGGGATCTTTTGATGAGGAACTGGGTTCATCGTATCCCTGCGACCTGAAGACAGCTTTTTCATTGTCATGTTTACCTGACCGGGATACAAGCGGACCGCGCCTGCTTCCGCTCACCAATACCAGTGTGCCTGCCACCATCAGCAGGACTGAAAAAATAAATACTTTCCGCATAGTTTTAGTAGCTTGGTTTTACCTGTGACACCCACAGGTTCACAATTCTTACCAATATAGACGCATTTTCTCCGAAAACTGTAGCAAGAGCTAAAGATTTACCGGATGCTGACTAAGTCATAATTTGGTCTCCGGCCTATTTGAACGGACTGTCTTTTTCCCTGGCTACGGTTTTATAGACCAGGCGATCGAGCAGGCGTGGAAAAAATTTGCTGAGAAAAACGGTAGCCTTGCCCTGAAAACTCAGGTAAATATAATTTTTCCGTTTGCCGATGGCCTTGAAAACAGCCTTGGCAACAGTTTCAGGCTGCATCAGTTTTCCTTCATCATACGGGCTTTCCGCCTGGCTCTTTCCCGATTTGTCGAGGGCCACATGGCGGATGTTCGACGCCGTATACCCCGGGCAGGCCACCAGCACGTGCAATCCTGTCTTTAGATTCTCTATGCGCAGGGATTCGAGAAACCCGTGCATGGCAAACTTTGACGCAGAATAACCTGTCCGGGCGGGCAGGCCTTTTATACCTGCGATGGACGAGATGCCTACCACACTTCCTTTCTGCTGCAGTATATAGGGCAATGCAAATTTGGTCGAATACACAGTGCCCCAGAAGTTGATATCCATGACCTGGCGTATCACCTGCAGGTCGCAGTCATTAAACAATGCGCGCATACTGATACCCGCATTATTGATAAGGATGTCTATCCTGCCGAATGTTTCCGCAGCCTGTTTCACCATCCGTTCACAATCGCTTTCATTTGCCACATCGGCCTGTACGGAAATACACTCCGCCCCCATCGACCTGCACCTGGCCTGCACCGCTGATAGCCTGTCCATGTTGCGGGCAGCGATACATATGTTGTAACCCAGGGCTGCTGCTTCGTAGGCCAAAGCCTCTCCTATTCCTGAGGATGCTCCGGTAATAATGATGGTTTTGTTCGATGATCCTGGCAAAACGTAAACTTATTTCTTCCAGATAATATCACAGCCCACGGGCGGCAACTCCGGATAATCGATATCTATGCCGTCCAGGCAGTATTCGATGGCATCTTCCAGATAGGCCATCATCACCTGTGTTTCGTTTTCCCAGTTGTCATCCACTACGCCTTTGTACACCAGTTCCCTTCTCGAATTAAAAAGAAATACTTCGGGATTCTTGGTCGCCCCCATCTGCCTGGCGACAGTCTGATCGGCATCCTGGAGGTAAATGAAATTTTCATGTCCAAGGGATTTCATGAGCTTCTGCATGTTTTCGAACGAATCGGCCGGACTCTGCGAAGCATCGTTTGAATTGATGGCCACCACCGCCAGGCTGTCCTCCTCGTATTGATCGAACAACCTGATGATGCGGTTCCAATAAGCTTTCGACACATCACAGCTGTTACAGGTAAAGATGATACACAATGCATATTTATCAGCAAATGAAAAATTGCTGTACATCTCGCCGTTCGTCGCCTGTAACCTGAAATTGCCCAATTTGTCGCCTATATTCATATCAATAAAATTATTAGGCGAATATCATACAAATTATTTATTTTGAAAATATTATTTCCCCAACTGATATGAACAAACCCACGCTTGTGATAGGCGCCAGCGAAAACCCTGAACGATATGCCAGTATGGCCATAAACATGTTAAAATCCTACCGGCACGACGTGATGGCTTTAGGCAAAAAAAAAGGCATGTATTCCGGAGTGAATATTGAAACCGATATGTCCGCGTTCCAGGATAAACCACTCGACACCGTCACCCTCTACCTCAATCCGAAAAACCAGGAAGCCCTTTACGACAAGATCATCGCCCTGAACCCCAAACGCGTCATCTTTAATCCGGGTACTGAAAACGATGACTTCCAGGACAAGCTGAAGGAAAACGGTATTGCATTCGAAGAAGCCTGCACCCTGGTGATGCTCAGGACCGGACAGTATTAAGCATTCAGGTTTTTTTTGGGCGCCGGCCGGGCTGTCACTACTCGCTCTTTTCCTGCAA
>CALMKH010000037.1 GCA_937867025.1 uncultured Bacteroidota bacterium
TTTATTGTGATGCAGACCAATCGTATTGCAGTCCCAAGTTTTTAAATTTTTCATTTCTTATCCCGAACTCACGTTAATTTAGCTGTTCTGCCTGCAACCGCCTGAGCTCTTCCAGTTCCTTTTCAGTTACAACCCACGTCTCCGACCATCTATCATGCCATCCATAACTATATTTGTCACCATAACATGAGACAAACTCAAAGGGTACAAGCCGGCATACTGAACGGAGCATAATATTCTTTAACCCGGGCTTGTTACCGTATTCATCTATTACCAGTGTTTTAGTAAGAAATTTACCCGGTGTCCTCTGAAAGTAATATTCAAAAATGGTATAATATACCGGATAAAGAAAAATTCCAACAATGTTATACCCAAGAGCAATAGTCAGGTTCAGGTACGTGCTGCTTGAAGCCAACAGCATATTGATGATATATTCAAAAATATATAAAATAGATAGGTAGACTAGGTAATCTAATATGAAATGCCCGAAACGGGGACCGGGCAAAATAGTTCTAACCTGCCTCGGCACGATATACTCTTCGCGGTCTCTCACCCTGTTTCCATATTCATCAAGGTAATATACAGTTCGCCATTTTTCTTCGGTTAAATCTGTAATTTTCTTTAACGGCAGATCAATTATTTGGTCCATATCGGTCAAATATAAGAGAATGATATTTATTAATAAAAGTCAAAGCAAAAAAATCAATACTTTCCCCAGACAGTTATGGTCTATATTTTTATTTCCCCTTCGCCACCTCTATCGCTTTCTCAAGAAATTCATCCCTGCCTGCTTTTACGCCTGCTATGGTTTTGCTCACCGGAATATCCGGCACAATACCAATGCCATGATGCTGGCTTCCATCATGTTTCAGTACTTTCATTCCCGTGAACGACATTGAAAATCCGCCCGGCAGGTTAAACATATTGACATTGCCGTTGGTTCCTGCAGTGGGTTGGCCCACAATGGTGGCCAGCTTATACCCTTCAATAAACCCCATAAAACTTTCTGCATAGCTGATAGCCCTTCCATCCGTAATAAAAACAATTTTTGCATCGAGGTGCGGCTTTTTAGGTTTCATGTCCCATCCGTATGACTCATAACCAGCTATATTTTCCTGGTCGGGATAAATGTATTTGGGGACGAACATCCACTTATCGTCATCCTTTTCCTTAAGCAAATGACAAATAAAATCATGGTTGCCATTCGGGTATCCCCTTAGATCGCAAATGATAGACCTTGCGTTCTTCAGATGCGGCATCAGGCTGTCGATCGTTTTCATTTCTATCTTGTCAAAGTTGAGATACCAAATCCCCTCTTCCATTTTTTTAAATATATCTCTCGGATGCGGCTCTTCACAATACGGATACAGCGGCTGGCTGAAATGCAATTGCATATCTTTGCCGTTTACCGTAAAATAGATAGATGAATCATATTCGCCGGCAAGAGACATCATGGCGGTTTTATGTTCCAGGCTGCTTTTGCTGCCGGCTGAAATCCTTGAACGCACCTGGTCGAAGTACGCTGCCGGCGCCATGCCGTTTACCTGTGTAACTATATCTCCCGGCTTCAGCGCGTAATACGGGACGCATACCTGTGTTATCACAAGCTGCCCTTCAATAAATTCCCAGGAAATACCGGCTGCTGAAAGATGTTTTTCACCCCTCACAAAGATATGCCCGTCCCTTAATGGTGCAGTCATCTGTTCAAGCGTTACCTGGAAATCTTCCCGGTCGGTATCCGTATAAGATTTCCGCAGGGCTTTTCCCAGCTCACTCTCCCAATCTGTACCAACGACATCAAAATAAGGATAAAAATGCCTGAAAATATTCCATGAAATAATCACAGCGCCAAGTCTCTGTTCAAGTCCGGGCTCATCAACAGAAACAGTTGCCAGGATCGCTCTCAACTCAGAATCATTGCCTTTGGGGTATGTCCCCTGTTTATTGCCATATAATACAAGCGGCATCATGCATGCGATGCCGCTACCGGCCATTTTATTGATATATTCACCCGGCTTCGGAGCTTCGTCGAACAGCTGCCTGGCTTTTCGCGTAGATGTTTTTTGCGTGCTTTTGATGGATACATGCCTTTTACCTTCGTAACTTTCAGATTCCACAATCCGGATATCGTACTGACCTTTATGCTCGCGGTGTACCCATGTTACATCTTTCCCTTCGATCGCTTCCGTTTCAAAATTGCTGTTTTTGATCGGTATTTCTATCCATTTTTCACCATCCTGGTAATACAGATGCATGTCATCCACATGAAGCTCGCCTGCCCCTTTCAGGAAACAACCCAGTGCAATTCCATAAGCGGAAAAATCCACATTCCCTATGATTTCATATTGTTTCCAGTCACTCTTCCTGATGGGATTCTGATCCATGTTATCAAAAAAACCGTTCCCGCTGCTCCTGTCCACCCTCAGCCATAAATGCCCCGTGCCTGTCGACCCTTGCAATACCTTTACTCTTCCGGTAAATTTAATGGTCTTTCCAGCATAGGGAGCAGCATCCAGGTAGGTCATGACATTGCCGAAATCCGGGTATTCGGCCTTGGTTTCAGTCTTTACGGTATTTACCCTTTCACTTTGATAGATGTTGCCCGGATATTCACCTGTTACGACACCGAGGTGCTGCCAGTAAACCGGTTTTGCGTCTTTAGGAGGCAGGATTTTTCCAAGCACTATGGGATTATCCTTTGTATTCAGCACCATGGTTGGAGCTATAGGCTGAAACAACTGGCGGAGGGTGCCGAGGAGCTCACGCTGGTCTTTGCATTTTTCAACCTGGCCGGCCCCGTAAATGGCAAATGCATCCCAATCCAGGCTGGCGGCCTCATCGCCCGGGTAAAAATAACGGACGTACCCATAGAGTTTTGTAAAAGTCTTCAGGCTTTCTACCTGGAAATCGCTCTGGGCATTTACATTCCCCAGGCATAAACAGAAAAAAAGAAGTTTTAATGGTTTCATAGCGTGTATGGCTTTTGCATCCCGTATCTTATTCTGGCATTTGTGAAATCAATAGAAACTGTTCCTCCAGTCCGATGATGAGCTGTTCATAATGAATGAATTTTATGCAAGTAAGAAGAGTTTTTTTGAATTTCAAAGAGAATGTTTATGAAATATTACGGAAAAGAACAAGCAACAACTTGTCTGACAATTTCATCATATTGTCTATAAATCTTAAATACTAAATTATTATTATATTTGTAAAACAACGACTACTATGAAATGCAAATTCTTTTACCTGATCCTTATACTCTGGCTTCAGGCCTGCTCCTCAAGGGCACAAACCTCCGTGATCAAGGTTGGCAATACAGACGTCCTGGCAGATACCGTCATTACAGGGATCGATATCCCGTGGGAAATATTATGGGGGCCTGACAATTATCTCTGGATCACTGAGCGCATCGGCATTGTCAGCCGCATTGATCCCGACAACGGAAATAAAACAGTGATACTCGACATCCGCAATTCGGTATATCAGAGTGGTGAGTCGGGCCTGTTGGGCATGGCCCTGCATCCCGATTTTTCTACAACGCCCGAAGTATTCCTGGTGTACACCTATGGCAATTCTTCGGACATAAAAGAACGGCTTGTCAAATACCGGTACAACGGCACCCAGCTTGTCGACCCCGACACGCTCATTGAAGGGATTCCGGGCAATACGACGCACGATGGTTCACGGCTTTTATTCCTGCCGGACAAAACCCTGCTGATGACCACAGGGGATGCGCAAAACCAGTCGGCACCGCAAAACATGTCATCGCTTAACGGGAAAGTATTGCGGCTGAATCCCGATGGCTCGATTCCTGCCGATAACCCGGTCCAGGGATCATATGTGTATTCATTCGGCCACCGCAATGCCCAGGGCCTTGCTGCAGGTCCCGGCGGCAATATCTATCTTTCAGAACACGGCCCCAATACCGATGATGAAATGATGATGCTGATGAAAGGCCGCAATTACGGCTGGCCAACCGTGAGAGGGTTTTGCAATCTCCCCGGCGAACAGACTTTCTGCTCGGCCAACAACGTGGTTGAACCGCTGGCTGCCTGGACACCAACCATTGCTCCTGCAGACCTGGTGTATTACATCAACCCCGGCTTCCCTGAATGGGACAGTTGCCTGTTGATGACCGTGCTGAAAGACATGAAACTGGTAGCGCTGAAGATGAACCCGGACGGTACAAAAGTGCTCCAGGAAAACCATTACCTTACCAACGCTTTCGGACGCCTGCGCGACATCTGCATTGGTCCGCAAAATGAAATATACCTGGCCACCAACGGGCTTTCATGGAGTAATGACAATCCTAATACACACAGCATTATCAGGTTGAAACCGGATAATCTTACGTCGGTAGATAAACCAAAGGCGCAGGCCGCACGCATATATCCCAATCCATCGGGTCATTCCGTGACGATCAGCCTGCCCAACCCTTCAGGACGTTACCTTGTCCACATGCTGGATGCAGCTGGCAGACTGATGCTGGAACAAGAGGTTTCAGAAAGTACAAATGTATCCCTTGAACATCTTCCTGGAGGTATTTACCTGGTAAGGATCGTTCAGAAAGGGGTCGTACTGCTGGAGCAGAAAGTAAGCCGGTGATAATCGGGTAAAGGCAGGATTATTTCAAAGGTTCCGGTTGATCAGGTATTTCCGGGGGAGAAACTCCCTTTTCTTCCAGCAGTTGCCTGGCTGCTTCCACAGCCGCGCCGGTATAGCGTTTGTCATTCATCACCGTATACAGATTTTCAGTAGTATAACGCTCAAAGGCCGACCTGAAACGCACAATATCCTCATCCCATGTAGCCGGTTTGACACTGACTTCAGGTGTTGCCCCGACGTGTGGGAAGAGCCTGTTGGAGTTGATTATGAATACAGCTATGCACGGCAAAATCATCTGTGTGTGAAATTCCGTATGAAGCCCTCCCAGTTTTAGGTCGATGGTAGACTGGTAAGGTCTGAAGTTCAGCCATCCGAATAGTCCGGATATTATGGTGGCTATAAGAATGTACCTGTAATAAGGCCGGGCCAGAAAAAACACCATAAAATTCAGGACAATTGCATTTAATGCCGCATGCTGTTCTATGCCACTGAAAAACTTTACCATTTTTCCGTTGAATTCGAACTGCCCTGTAAAATAGGTATAGAGCAGATCTATACCATAAAAAAGAAGGATCAGTACAGGTATAAGCTGTTTATAAGGATGATATAACTGTTTTATTTTTTCCATTCTTCCGTGCCCGGATGCAATAATATGCAATATTCATGAATGTACCGGTCAGCAAGAGGGTTCCAAGGCAACGCCTCTTGTCAGTTCTGATGGCACTTCG
>CALMKH010000038.1 GCA_937867025.1 uncultured Bacteroidota bacterium
GGAAAGGACGGCATACACTCCGAACATCTCGGATATATCCTTGCAGAAATGCAGTTCCTCCAAAGGGCTTATCCTGGTGCCGAGTGGTAAGGCGCCGGCAACCCGTCCCGACCAATTCCCTGTAGTATATCGAAGTTAATTTTGATTATTAATTGCGATAAAATCCCTATTTTGCAAATCTTAATCCTTAATACTTAAATCTTAAAGATAAATATATAAATTTGCACCTGAATTTTTTAAGGCAACTCTATGGGCAGGATATTTGAAAAGCGCAAACACACAATGTTTGCAAGGTTTGACAAGATGTCAAAAACATTCACCAAATACGGCAAGGAAATCGCCATGGCCGTGAAATCAGGCGGACCTGATCCGGATACGAACTCCAAACTCAGGGCAGTGATAGCTAACGCCAAGAGCGCCAATATGCCTAAAGACCGCATTGAAGCGGCCATTAAACGTTCTTCAAGCAAGGATACGAGCAACTATGAGGAAATAAGCTATGAGGCAATGTGTATGAAAGGCGTAGGCCTGATCATTGAAACAGCAACGGATAATCCGACACGCACCGTGGCAAACATCAGAATGCATCTGAACAGGGGTGGTGGAGAGTTGTCCAAATCCGGAAGTCTAGATTTTGCATTTGAACGCAAAAGTGTTTTTATCATTAAGACGGAAGGCGTGAATACCGAAGAGCTTGAGCTCGACCTTATCGATGCGGGCCTTGAAGAGATCGAAGTGGAAGAAGGGGAAATGGTAATTACCGCGTCGTTTGAGAATTTCGGTTCCATGCAAAAAGCCCTTGAAAGCAGGGGCATCACCATTGTGAGTGCGGAACTGCAGCGCATACCGACAAGCACCGTGCAGCTGTCTGCCGAAGAGAAGGCCCAGGTGGAAGGATTGATAGAAAGACTCGAAGGCGATGATGACGTGCAGAACGTTTATTCAAACATGGCCTGAAACTAACATAGAAACAAACAAATTATTATGAAAAGAAACAATAATAACAACATTCTCGTACCAACCGATTTTTCCGAAATCGCCCAGAATGCATTGGGACATGCCCTTAAAATTGCGGATGTTTACAAGAATGAGATCACCCTTATCAACATCCAGGATGATGGCGGGGGTCTTTTCGGGCTCTTCGGAGGCGGCAACAGCGATAAGATGAATCTGATAAAGGAAGCCATTGAGATGAAAATGAACAAGCTCATCAGTGAAGCCAAGACCCTTTATCCTCATATAGTAATCAATAAGCGAGTCGAGTACGGCAAGATATACAAGGTGATCACCGAAATTGCGGAAAATGAAAATTTCGACAGCATCATTATGGGCACCAATGGCGCCAGCGGCCTTCACCAGATCACAGGAAGCAATGCCAGCAGGGTGATCAATTACGCCAAGGTGCCGGTTGTTGTTGTTAAAGACCAGCCTATAGGCAAAAACGGTTACGAAAAGATCGTCCTTCCAATCGACCTTTCGCGCGAAAGCAGGCAGAAAGTGACATGGGCCGTGCATCTTGCCAAAAAGTTCAACAGCACGATACATGTTATCTATGAGAATTCTACCCGCGAAGAGGTAAAGAACAGGATATATGCTGCTGTCAACCAGACACAGGACATCCTGGCGCAAAACAATGCCAACTATATTGTCAGGGGATTGGATGAAGACAAATATCCCGATAGTTTCGCCGAAGATACCCTTGCATATGCCAATGAAATAGAGGCCGACCTCATCATGATCATGAGCCAGCAGGAAAAAGGATTCAGCGAATTCCTGCTTGGCAGCTATGCCCAGCAGATTGTCAATCATGCCAGCAAAGTGCCTGTCATGTGCATTAACAGCAGCGATGCAGGTGTTATTCTTGACGGAGTTTTCGGTTAAACCTAATTTCAAGTAGCATATGATATTGGTTGCTGACAGCGGTAGCACAAAGTGCGACTGGCTATATGCCGGACCGGGCGACAAACTGCGCCGCGTTGAAAGTCCGGGGCTTAACCCCACTTTCCACAGTTCAAACTATATTACGGTTAAAACGGCCAAGGCCTTCAAAGGTGTTGATACCAATGCGTTCACGCATGTATTTTTCTATGGCGCCGGATGCAGTAATGACAAAAATAAAGAGATTGTAACTGAAGGATTGAGCAAGGTATTCGGTCATGCCGAAATAAAAGTTTCACATGATATCGAAGCCAGCGCAATCGCTGCCTGCGGCATCAAGGAAGGCATTGCATGCATTCTGGGGACCGGCAGCAATGTCTGTTACTGGAATGGGAAGAAGATCATGGCGCAGATCCCTGTTTTCGGGCTGGGCTACATTCTTGGCGACGAAGGCAGCGGAGCCAGCATGGGCAAACTGCTACTAAAATCGTTTTTCTACAATGAAATGCCGATCAATCTTTCTCTGCAGATGAAATCCATGGGGATAAGCAAACCCGTGGTGGAAGAGAATGTATATGGAAAACCGGGCGCGAATGTTTACCTGGCCTCATTTACAAGATTCATCTATGAGCACAGGGAACACAAATTTATCCAGGCTTTGATCAAAAAAACCTTCCGTGATTTCTTTGAAACACATATCGTGCATTATAAACGGCATAAGGAAGTTCCTGTAGGTTTTGTAGGATCGGTGGCATTCCTGTTCCAGGACGAGTTAAAACAGGTTGCCAGGGAATTCCGCGTCCGTGTGGGCAATATCATCAAACAGCCCATAGACAGTCTCCTGCCGCATCATACGCGCCTGGTAAGGCTTCAAACCACCAAACAGGCCAAGCCGTCCTCAGCCGGCTAGACACGCTATATACGATATGGCAAGGCCTGCCAGTATCATGCCCCATTTCCTTAAACCCTCCTTTTTCCAGAGGCTGTTCTCGAAAACTATTGTTGTACTGATATGCAGAAAAGTTCCTGCAATAATAGCCGTGATGATCTGTGACAGATTCTCCGAAATAATGCTCTCCTGATGCACAAAAACGCCCAGCATGTAACCGATGGGGGTTGAACAGGCATACAGGCCGAGTACGGGCAAAAGGTATCGTTTCCGGCGGTACCTGGTGGTCATCAACACTGACAAGGAGAATGCGGCAGGGATCTCGTGAATGGATATGCCCACTATCATGCCGCTTAATATGCCAGGTGTCATGTAGTTTGTAAGTCCTGCAGAATAACCTTCGAATAAGGCATGCAGCATCAGCCCGGCAAACAGCACAAGTTCATTTTTGGGTATATCATGACTGTGGATGTGTCCGTGCCCCAGTCCACCGGTAAAGCGTTCGAGTATGATCTGCAGAAGGAAACCTGTGACAATCCAGAGACCGGCCCTTTTGATGTTGTCAAAAAGTTCGGGCATAAGGCCGAAAAGTGCAATTCCGAGAAGGAATGATCCGCTGAAAATAACCGTATACGAAATGGCCTTGCTGGTATTTATTTTCAGGAAAAGATGAACCATTATTCCCGATAAGGGACCGATGAGCAATATGAGCACTGGCAATATTATTCCCATTTCAGTTTAGCGATTGTTTTTTTGTATCCAACATAACACAAGGCCCCGACAGCAGCTCCGACAATTCCTCCTACGATTACATCCGTCGGATAATGCACCCCGCAATATACCCTGCTGTAACATATTACGGAAGCCCATAGCAGCCATAAGACTGTATATTTTTTTCTTGATACCCCGTAAAGCAATATCATAAATACGGCTATTGCGAAATGATTGGCGGCATGTGATGAAGCCATGCTGCCTGTATCGCTGCAGTACACCCCCTCGGGTATTCTGGGTGTCAGCGATGCTTCATGACAAGGTCTTACACGGTTAATGCCCGGTTTCATGACCCCGCTGGTAAAACGGTCCGAAATAACCAGCGATATACCGAGAAAAAGCAGCAATATCAGGGTTTTTTTTCCGAATTTCTTCACCAGAAACCATATGACAATGCAATAGAAGGGTATCCATACCTCTTTCCGGGAAGCATTCACCATCAGGAAATCCATCCATCCGGACGTGAGCCGCTGGTTGATCAGCTTATAAAAAAACGTGTCGAAGGCGTTGCTCATTTTTTCTGTGAAATTAATATCAGACGATCGGAAACGTTCTTGTCAAACTTCCCCAGATTATAGTCACCGAAAACTGCCAGTATCTCAAAGCCTGATTGACTGTACATGTCCCTGAAGTCGTCCAGACCGTAAAGACTTACCTTTTCCTGGAATACACAGTGTTTCCCCTTGTCGTCAAACGCGATGGTCTTGATAATGCGCTCCCCTACAACTTCCTTGTGTATGGAGAAACAAATATCCCTGACCAGTTTGGTCTCATCCTGCCTGAAATGCTCATGTACCTTTTCCGCATTGAAATAGTCCTGGATCAGCAGCCCGCCTTCCCTGAGACCGTCATGCACCGATTGCAGAACCCTGATATTATCTTCCTCGTTTTCAAAATAACCAAAGCTTGTAAAGAGGTTAAAGACGTAGTTGAAGACATTTGTCCTGTAGGGTTTTCTCATATCGTGCACATCAAAATGCAGTTTATCCGTCGTGTATTTTCTGGCTTCTGCTATGCTGTTATCGCTCAGGTCGAGTCCCGTAACATCAAAACCCAGTTCAGAAAGTATCCTCGAATGCCGTCCTTTTCCGCAGGCGAGATCGAGCATGGTGCTGCCAACCGGTGGCCTGAGGTAATCTACCAGGTTGTGAATGAACATACCAGCCTCATTCTCATCCCTTTTGCCATATAACAAATGATAATAGGGACTGTTAAACCATTCTTTAAACCACGCCATTTAAGAATTTGCAAAATAAATGCAAAAAAGCTATATTTGCTTTTTAAATTATGAAAAAACTACTATTATTTTCTTTTATTTTACTGGGTATAGTGATCCTTAACGCATGTAAGAAAAAGAATGAAGATCCTCCCAAGGATGATACCAACGGTAAAACAAAAGCTCAGCTGCTGACCCAGAAAAACTGGAAGATCGCAGCTCTCATGAGCGGTTCGTCGGATATTTGGAGCAACCCTATTCTTGTGCCTGCCTGCAATAAGGACAATGAGTACAGGTTCCGTACAGATGATTCGCTTGCCCAATATGAAAAAACGAATAAATGCAACTCTTCGGATCCTGATTCCGTGGTGAGTTCATACAAACTCTACAATAACACACACCTGATCATCAATCTCAGGCTTACCAGCAGCACCACGCTTAACGATACAGCCGAGATTACCGAACTTAACGAATCGACGCTCAAGCTTAATACCGAGTACAGCGGTTTTCCCGCTTCTATCACATTCAATCACCCCTGATTCATGAAAAAGATCGTGTTTTTTTCACTTGCAGCCTGCCTTGTTTTTTATGGATGCAAAAAAAAAGTGCCCACGGATGAGCAACCCAGGGAAGATGTTGAGATGAGACGTATTTCCCAGCATACGTGGGAAGTGTACCGCGTGATGGTCTCCGGCACCGACGTGTGGAATATCCCGCAGATCATCAAGGAGTGCCAGAAAGATGACACTTACAGGTTTTACAGGGACAGTGTTCTGACACATTATGAAAACACTGACATCTGCAGCGGAGGAACTGACTCTGCCAGGAATTCATGGCGGTTTATCGAAGGCCGCAGGAAGATCATTGCCACACTTCTCAACATGACGGATACCGGGGAGATCATCAGCCTTGACGAAACGGAAATGCAGCTTGGTGTTACTCTCATGGACAATCCATCAGTCGTTTATTTCAGAAAAAAGTAATTGAACCATACTGCTCATCCATGGCACGGCGTAACACCCGGTAAGGGATTCCCCCAAACTGTGAATGCCTACATCGAAATCACTCCTTTCGATACGGTAAAATACGAACTTGATAAGGAAAGCGGCCTGCTCAGGATCGACCGCCCCCAGCAATTCAGCAACCTGTGTCCTGCCCTTTACGGATTTGTTCCGCAAACCTATTGTGGCGATCTCATAGGCAAACATTGTGAAGAAAAAGCTGGCCTGGAAAATATCATCGGGGACGGTGATCCCCTCGATATTTGCGTGCTGAGTGAGAAGCCTATCGCCCATCACCACATTATCCTGCAATGCATACCCATCGGAGGCTTTCGTATGATTGACAATCACGAAGCAGATGACAAGATTATCGCAGTACTTAAAAACGACCTGTTATACGGTCATTACACCGATGTATCGGAATTGCCTGACGCCATTACCAAACGGCTGTTTCATTATTTCATGACCTATAAGCTCAACCCTTCCGATCAATCGAACCGCGTGAGCATTGCTGACATCTATGGAAGGGAAGAAAGCCATCACATACTTGAATTGTCCCGAAAGGATTACGAAATATTTACAGGCAAATGAGACCCTGCAGGCAGATAACGCTTGCAATGTTTCTTGCGGTGGTCCTGACCGCAAAGGCGCAGGACACAACAGAATGGGAAAAGAAGCCGGTCGGTTATTTCATGAAAAAAATGAGCCTGAGGAATGCCTGTATCAAATTAAAATACTCGTTTCACAAGAAACCTGAACCTGCTTCAGACAGCCTTTTAAGACGCGAAGGATGGCTGCTTACCTTTGAAGATAATTTTGACAGCCTGGATACCCGGAAATGGCGCATCGGACAGGCCTGGGGAGAAATGCATCCCGAGAATCCGCACCAGTACTATGCGGCTTCCGAAGTAAGGACAAAGGACGGTTACCTGTATCTCGGCGGTTCATACAAACCGAAGCTTATCAGGTACAATGACAGTGTGCGATTGATTCCTTACGCCATTGGCCTTATCAACACCGATATATCTTTCACGCAGAAATACGGCTATTTCGAAATACGGTCCATGAACCCTTCGGGTCCTGCCACATGGCCGGCTTTCTGGCTGACTGGCGCCACGCGATGGCCTCCAGAAATAGACATTTTCGAGATGTACGGCAGAAAAACCGGAAAAAGCATTCACAAGCAATACGCGACTGTTCACTGGGGGAAAAACAATACCCGGTCCAGGGGATACCTCACCAAAACCATCAATCTGCCTAACGACACGGACAGCGCATTCCACATCTATGCGTGTGAGTGGGAAAAGGACTACATAAAATTCTATACGGACGGGCACCTGGTATCGCACATAAGGGTCAATAAAAGGCTGCGCAAATGGTTGGATGAGGAAATGGTTGTAGTAATCAACAACTGCTTCGACAGGAAATACCTGAAATACCTTCCTGAATCTTTCAGCAGCAACCAGTTTGTAGTGGATTGGGTAAGGGTGTATAAAAAAGCTGAATGAAAGACCTGTATTTTATAAGTGGCCTGGGCGCTGATGAAAGAGTATTCGCCAATCTGAAACCCGAAGGATTCCGGCTTCATTTTATCAGGTGGCAGAAACCTTTTAAAAATGAAGGCATAGAAGCATATGCCGCGAGGCTTTCGGCAGAAATAAACACCCCCTCTCCTGTCCTTGTCGGTCTTTCTTTCGGAGGCATTATGGCGGTGGAGATTGCGAAGATCGTTGCCGTCGATACCGTCATTCTCATTTCATCCGCAAAAACATCTGCCGAAATTCCCTGGTATTACAAGCTGGCGGGTGCTGTCAGGCTCAACAGGATCATTCCTGCAGGATGGCTTAAACGATGGGGGATTATGACGGAATGGTTCTTTGGAATGGAACATCCGGAATACCGGGCCATTCTTAAAAAAATGCTTCAAGACACCGACAGTGATTTCCTCGTATGGGCCATTGACAAAGTGATCAACTGGAAAAACAAGACAACACCTTCAGGAGTGTACCACATTCACGGCACCTCGGACAGGCTGCTGCCTTTTGCCTTTACAAGACCCGATGCTTCCATCAGGGGAGGTTCACATTTTATGATCCTCGACAGGGCGGAGGAAATCACAGCCCTGGTCCAACAGCGGCTTTCAGGGTGTTGACAATTCGTTAGCCACCATTCCGGCGAATACACTACTTTTGAATCATGTCATACCGCAGGCTCAATGCACAGATGATAAAGGAACTGCAGGAGATAGCAGGTACTGAAAACACAAGTATCGATGAAGAAACGCTGTATGCCTGCAGCAGGGATTATACAGAAGATTTCAGTTTCTTGCCCGAAATGGTGATACACGCCAAAGACACGGCACAGATATCAGCCGTCGCGGCATATTGCAACAGTCATATGGTTCCCCTCACCTGCCGTGGCTCAGGGACGGGACTAAGCGGCGGATGTTTGCCCGTCATGGGCGGAGTGATCCTGAACATGCAGAAGCTCAACAGGATCCTGAAAATTGACACCGATAACTTCCAGGCCATTGTGGAACCCGGAGTCATCAATGAGGATTTCCAGGCGGCTGTTCAGCAGCAGGGACTTTTTTACCCTCCCGATCCCGCCAGCAAGGGAAGCTGCACCTTAGGCGGCAATATTGCCCACAGCAGCGGAGGACCAAGATGTGTCAAGTACGGCACAACCCGTGATTATGTATTGAACCTCGAAGTGGTGCTGGCCAATGGTGAAATCATTGAAACAGGCGCCAACGTACTGAAGAATTCCACAGGATATAATCTTACGCAGATCATGGTGGGAAGCGAAGGCACCCTGGGTATTGTCACAAAAATCACCTTAAAGCTGCTTTCCTATCCGCCTTACCGTTCGCTTATGCTGG
Organism: uncultured Bacteroidota bacterium; assembly: GCA_937867025.1. GTDB lineage: Bacteria > Bacteroidota > Bacteroidia > NS11-12g > UBA955 > JABMMZ01. The sequence goes on from CALMKH010000038.1 coordinate 8,637, forward strand.
CCAGTTTCGATTCGGCCACTCAGGCGTGTGCTTGTGTCTCAAGCATTTTCCATGCAGGTGTGCACCCTTCGGCGATTGAATTTATGGACAGGAAAGGGGTAGAATTATCGGTAGAACGGCAGAACCTTCACTTTGATTTCGGCTCGGAGAATGCATACCTGCTCATAGAGGTCGATGCTTTTTCAGAACAGGAGCTCATGCCTCAATGTGAAATTATTTACGGGGTCCTCGAAAAAAACGGCGCTGGCAATGTATTGCTTGCCGAGGACGCAGAAACCAGGGAACGCCTGTGGAAGATACGGCGGTCCATCGGTGAAATAGTTAAACAGCATTCGGTGTATAAGGAAGAGGATGCCGTTGTCACGCGCAGTTACCTGCCCCAGCTTTATGAAGGTGTTATGGCCTTGAGCAAACGCTATGGTTTTGACGCCATTTGCTACGGCCATGCCGGTGACGGCAACCTGCACATCAATATCCTGAAGAACAGGATGGATGAAGATGCATGGAAAAACAAGCTGCCGGCAGCGATCCGGGAGATTTTTGCCATGTGCAAGGCCTTCGGGGGCACCATAAGCGGTGAACATGGCATAGGCCTCGTGCAGAAACCCTATCTTGACATCGTGTTCAAGCAGGCGCATTTTAACCTTATGCAGGGAATTAAAAAAAGCTTTGATCCCAATCTCATACTGAATCCGGGCAAGATTTTCGAAATATCAAATTGATTTTGTGAATAAAACGGACAAGATTGTGAATATACCCAGAACAAGTGTATATACTTTCGCAATCACATAAAATAGCCTTAAAAAAAGTATGAAGTTTATAGTAGCGGCGCCAGAATTATTAGACCATCTGATGAAAGTGAACGGGGCAATTGTTTCCAAGCCTGTATTGCCTATCCTGGATAATTTTTTGTTTGACATCAAGGGTGGCACCCTTACCATTTCAACTACAGATCTGGAAACTTCCATGTCCACCAGCTTAAAGGTGGAATCAAAAGAAGACATTATGGTAGCTATTCCTTCGAGGCTATTGATGGACACAGTGAAAATGCTGAACGAACAACCGATCACGTTCACTGTCAATGAAGATACTTTCGGCATCGAATTAAGCACAGCATACGGCCGTTACAAACTGGCCGGTCAAAGCGGGGCTGATTATCCCAAAGTTCCGGAAATAGAATCCGAGAATTCCTTTACGATGCCTTCGAACGTGCTGTTGAGGTGTATTTCCAAAACCATATTTGCCACAGGCAATGACGATCTGAGGCTGAACCTTACCGGTGTGTTCGTGGAACTTGGAAAAGACAGCGTGAATTTTGTTGCCACCGATGCCAACAGGCTGGTGAAACTGACCAGGACCGATGTAAAGCCAGGCCTTGAACATTCCTTTATACTCCCTAAAAAGGCCCTTAACCTGCTGAAATCTTCCCTCAGCAATGATGTAACACCGATACAGATTGATTTCAATAAGTCAAACGTATTTTTTACCACCAATAACCTGAAGCTCAGCTGCCGCCTGATAGATGAAAAATACCCCGATTACAAAGCTGTCATCCCACAGGAAAACAACAATGTGATCGTGATCAACAGGATCGATTTCCTCGAAACAGTCAAGCGTGTGGCCAACTTTTCCAATAAAACCACCCACCAGATACGCATCAAGATCACCGGGAATGAGCTGGCAGCAAGCGCCGAAGATATTGAACTGGCCAACGAGGCAAACGAGAAAAGGGCATGCGAGTATGATGGTGAGGATATTGAAATAGGTTTCAATTCGCGCTTCCTGATGGAACTTCTCTCCAACGTGGATCACGATTCTGTGCAACTGCGTCTTTCCACTCCTAACAGGGCCGGTTTGCTGCTGCCACAGGAAAATGAGGCCGATGAAGAGGTGCTCATGCTTGTGATGCCGATGATGCTGAATAACTACTAAGAGCTTTACGAATAAAGATTAATATATACGCCGGCATGGGGTTCATGCCCGTCGTTTCCCTACCTGGCCCAAAAATCAGGCCTTCCTAAGTAAGATACTGAGGTTATTCCCTTACTGGTGTACCATCAGGTTGCTATACAGCGACAATTTCCAAGCCCCGTAATCTTACCGGATTAATTCCTGTTGAGAATATAAACAGGGAGTTTTTCCTGAAGTCAGGACGCTTAATTTTTTTTCTCAGTCCTGACTACTTCTTAGTCTTCCTCTTGAAATCGCCGCGTTTCCAGGCTTCGAAGAATTGTGCCCAGGCGAAAGGGTTCATAATGTTCATGGGTGGAATCTGCCCGCCAGCATAATATGATCTTTGAGCATACATCCTTGTAATATTCTTGTACGCTTCAGAGGCATCCGATCCGCTTAAGGCCGCCGCCTGGTCCCTGAGCTCTTCCCTCTCCAGGTTATTCTTGGCTCTTTGTACATCGTCATTCGGTATTTCCTTCGTTACAAAAAGATAGTCAAAGGTCGTGCGGTTGGGCATCGGCATGATTACAACCCCTGGGAAATAAAGGGTGTCCTGCGTCATAAGCTTGACAATACTGTATTTATAGTCCGTAATTGTATCGGGAATGACAAAATAGGATTTCTCAAATTCAACATGCGTAAACATTACCGTATCACCTTTCCGGGCCACGAAAGAAAAATACCCTTCGAGATTGGAATAATTCGTCCCGTAAGGTTTTCTTACTACGGAAATGGCGGCAAACGGAATGGGATAAATGCTGTCCGCAGACAGGAGAATACCGGAAAACTGCACCAGACCGCTATCGCGTTTCACCTGGGGGGTAGGCGCCTTCTGCTGGGCGTATGCGGAAAGGCTGACCAGAAGCAAACCTATAATTACAATTCTCCTGCACATAATCTATTTAAAACAAATAACCTGCCAGAATAGTTACAGTCACGAGTAAAAAAGCAGGCAGTTTTTTATAATGCAAATATAGCAAAGTTATCCCAAAGACAACCAGCGCACTGAGGTTTTCGCTGAAACCGGCTCTGATATTCATCATATAGGGCATAATCATAAAGATTGCCGCAGCCCACAGGAAGCCTATGGAAACGGAAATAATCCCGTCGAGCGACCGGTAAATAATCGGATATTCCTTTACCTGGTTCCATATGGGAAAGACAAAAAATATAAGCAGGGTCCCCGGCAGGAATATAGCCAGTGTGCCTATGCCGCAACCTACCATCTGCCCTACAGGTCCGTAGCCGAGCTTTTTCATGGCCATCCCGTTGGCATAGGTTGCGATAGTGAAAGTCGGGCCGGGAACAGCCTGCAAAAGACCAATGCCTGTATTCAGCTCTTCATGGGTGAGGTATTGCTTGGGTTTGAATTCTACGAACTCTGTCAGCACCATGGAGTATAGCACATTACCGCCTCCGAACACCATGCTCCCCATACGGTACGTATTCTCGAAAAGCCTAACGGGTTCGGACAACTTCGGGAATTTATTCTTCGTAAAAGCGCCAATGGCTGCGGCTGTTATAAGTATCAGTACCATCAGCGTCAGGTTCGCCCACTTGATATTGATAAGCGGCTTGTCGTTGGGAGTAAAATCCCGCCTGCCAAACCTGACGGTCATAAACGCCCCGAGAACAAGCAAAACCGGGAAGGCAACAGGCGTGTGGAAAATGACGGAGAGGACGCATCCCAGAATCGCCAGGGAAATGCACAGTGAATCGCGCCTCAGCAGCTTGGTCATTTTAATGGCGGCATTAACAATAAAACCGATGGCCATCGGACCAATAAACCTGAATACGCTCTGATCGACATGACTTGTCGCGAGCACGAAAAAGCTCATCAGCAACGTGGCCGGGAGTATCCATATCATCAGCGAGAGGAATGCGAGCCTGGGACCGCCCATTTTGTAGGCAACAGCCGTAAGGGTTTGAGTGGATGAGGGGCCTGGCAATATCTGGCACAGGCTGTTCAGTTCAAGCAGGTCAGATTCGGTAATGTATTTCTTCTGATGAACCAGTTTTTTAAGAAAAAGCGCGATATGCATCTCCGGTCCCCCGAATGCCGTCATGGCAAGGGAGAAGACATCCTTCAGAAAAACGATATCCCTGACTTTTCTATAATCGGTTTTGGTTAACAATAATTGTGAAGAGTTTTCAAAGCTAAAACAAAAAAATAATATAATTTTGCACTATGTCCAAATATTTCATCTTATTGATTGTTATTGTTTTTGCGTGTAAAAATAAACACCAGGCAGACCACGAAGTGCAGGCCGAGCTGCGCCTTATAGATACCCTGCATTCCAGGCTGATGGAAGTGAAGGGATGGCTTGACCGGATGCCATTGGAAGAGCTGAAGGAAAGAAAGGACATCATCAAACACAATTATGAATATTGCGACCAGATCTACAAGGAGAGAAAGCTTGTGGTAGATGAGGAAACAGCCAGGCTGATGGATGAATACAGGAATTACGGCAAGATTTACAGTAAAGCCGTAGACAGTTTCAAACCAATCGTCATGGAACTGGAAGAACTGCTGGTGCAGCTGAAAACCCTTAAAGAATCGGCATACAGCAAGGATTATAAAAAAGAAACTTTCCTGACCTATTTTTACAAGGAAAAAGAAGATGTGCTAAAGCTTCACAAATTTGCGGAAACCGTGCTGAAACCCGCGATAGACACTGATCTGGCGTTTGAACGCGCCCAGAAGCGCGTGGAAGAGCTGGCAGAAGGACTGAAATCCGAACAACAGTAATCATCTGATAAACAGATTACTATCTATTTTCCCTGCGCATACTTCCTCAGTTTGCAAACTTATTTTTTATTTAACGTATATTCTTTGCAATTCAAGGAAAAATGTTAATTTTGCACCCTTTTTTAGCCTAATTACATCCTAATGAAATTATCAAAATTCAGTTTCGATTTACCCGCTAATCTGATAGCACAGGATCCCGCCAAGAACCGCGATGAAAGCAAGCTTATGATCCTTCACAGAAATACGGGGAAAATAGAACACAAAAAATTCAAGGATATTCTGGAGATCTTTGGGCCGAACGACCTGTTTGTAATTAACAACACCAGGGTGTTTCCCGCAAGGATGTACGGCAATAAGGAGAAAACCGGCGCTAAAATCGAAGTATTCCTGTTAAGGGAGCTTAACGAAGAACATAAGCTTTGGGACGTACTTGTGGATCCTGCACGTAAGATCCGTGTCGGCAATAAGCTGTATTTCGGGGATGACGACCTGGTGGCCGAAGTGGTGGATAATACAACCAGCCGCGGAAGAACCATCCGGTTCCTGTTTGACGGCAGCAAGGAAGAATTCAACACCATCGTAAGAAAACTGGGCGAGACGCCTATTCCCAAATATATCGAGAGAAACGTAAAGAAAGAGGATGAGGAAAGGTACCAGACCATTTTCGCCACCGTTGAAGGCGCAGTGGCCCCTCCTACCGCAGGCCTGCATTTCAGTCGCGAGCTGATGATGCGTCTCGATATCAAGGGCGTAAAGTTCGCCGAACTCACGTTGCACCAGGGTTTAGGAACCTTCAGGACCGTGGAAGTGGAAGACCTGAGCAAACACAAAATGGATTCGGAAAGTTATGCCATACCTGAAAAGACCGCAAAACTTGTGAATGAAGCCAAGGCCGGCAAACACAGGATCGTGGCCGTGGGATCAGGTGTGATGCGCGCCCTGGAATCTTCAGTTTCCTCAACCGGAACACTTAACTCCAGCACTGGCTGGACCGATAAATTCATCGCTCCCCTTTATGATTTTTCCATCGCCAATGCCTTTATCACTAACTTTCATGCCCCTGAAAGTACGCTTCTCATGCTGGCTACGGCATTCGGGGGTTACGATTTTGTAATGGACGCTTACAAGGAAGCCATCAAGAAAAAATATGCCTTCCAGGCTTACGGCGATGCCATGCTGATCCTCTGAGCTTTGTTGCCGTGGGTCAATCATTCTTTCATTTCAGGCAATTCAGTATATTCAGTCAGTCGAAAGGGCTTAAGGTGACCACGGACGCCTGCCTTCTGGGCGCTATGGCTTCACATCCTTCGCCATCGAAATGCCTGGATATCGGGACGGGAACAGGCGTGCTGTCCCTGATGCTGGCCCAGAAATTTCCCCAGGCAGATGTTATTGCCTTGGAAATGGATGAAGAGGTGCATGCAGAAGCCGCCCTTAACATCTCGCTGTCAGATTTCAGCAGCCGGATTCAGCTCCTGCATGCCGATTTTACCTTATGGGATCATGAGCCGGTATTCGACCTCATCGTCTGCAATCCGCCATATTTTCTTGACCATCTCCAGGGATCCAGTCAACAAAAGAACATGGCTATGCATAACAACTCCCTTCCGTTTGACATATTGGCGAAGGGTATTGCTTCCTGCCTTGCTCCGAAAGGACGGTGCTGGATGATTTGTCCGGAACCTTCTGTATCGGTATTGATCAATGAATGCAAAAGCAATGGTCTGCACCTTATGAAATCCGTCGAGGTGTTCAACAAGCCCGGGAAATATTTCAGGACCATATGCTGTTTTTCTGCGGAACAGGCTCTTCATCCGGACAGGGCCACTTTCTTGCTTTTTGATGAGCATGGTGTTAAAACGGAAGCTTTCAAAACGCTGATGACTGATTTTTATCTTGAAAATACAGAATTTTATAAGCGTAAAAGCAAGGGTTAAAAAATAATCGGCTATTTTTGCCCCTGTTTTATGGAAGAGATACTCAGTTCAGCAGGGATTATGAGCATTATCACGCTCACTTTTATGGAAGTGGTGCTTGGCATCGACAATATCATTTTCGTCAGCATTGTCGCTGGCAGGGCCGAGAAAAAAGATCAGAAAAAAGCCCGGAACATAGGCTTGTTTTTAGCCATGCTGATACGGGTGCTGTTGCTTTTTGTCATCAAACTCATTATTGAAGCTCAGAACACCCTGTTCACCATTCCTTTCGACTTTGAAGGCAGGAATATAAGCATTAAAGACCTGGTCTTGATAGCAGGGGGGCTTTTCCTGATCTACAAATCCACCACCGAGATACACCACAAATTCAATGTGGATGAGCATGTTGAGACAGAAAGCAAGACCAGGAAAAAATTGAATTCCATCATCATGCAGATACTTCTGCTCAACCTGGTGTTTTCCGTGGACTCCATTGTTACCGCCATAGGCCTGACCCAAAACCTCATCATTATGTTTGTGTGCATCATACTGTCGATGGTGATCATGCTGCTGGTTTCGGGCACCATCAGCGCCTTCGTTGAGAAACACCCCACTGTGAAAATGCTGGCCCTTTCATTCCTCCTGATGATTGGCTTCATGCTGATAGTCGAAGCGTTCGAATTCCATGTCCCCAAAGGTTATATCTATTTTGCCATGGCATTCAGTCTGTTTGTGGAAATGCTGAATATCCGGCTGCGAAAAAAACACAACAAGATTGTTTAATCCCCGATCCAAATCCCCGCGGCTCACTTTCCAGACGCACCATATGTATGAGCAGGTCGCGTCATTATGGAAATCATTCCTTCCCACGGACCATCACCTTGCAGGTGCCGATGTAAAAGTTCTTGAAGAATCAAAGCCCGCGGACATAACATTCAGGTATGTCAACATCCTGGAGGACGGCGATCTTATTGGCATAATGTACCTGCAGTTACTGCGCTTCAACAGCAGGCATTACGATGCTGGTGTGCTCGACAGGCCATACCTTAAACCGCTGAAAGGACTCATAACGCAGAAAACTGCCCGCATCCTGATCTGCGGCAACCTGTTCCGCGTAAAGTTCCAGGGGTTTTATTTCAGGGAAAAAAAACGCCGCGACATGGTCTTCAGCTGCCTGCTGGAATACAGGAAAACGGAATTGAAAAAAGAACGTGTCAGCGGCATTCTGGTGAAAGACTGCTCACGCGAATTCAGTGCGATACAGTTCGGATGCCACAGTTTCCGGTCTTTTAAACAGGACCTTACCATGGAACTGACCTTGCGCCCGGAATGGCAAACCTTTGAAGATTACACCAACTCCCTTACAAGGAAATATAAACAACGTGCAAAAAAAATTGTGACAGCGGCAAATGACATTGACGTGCGTGACCTTGAGCTTAACGATATTACGAGTCAGCACGACCGCATAAGGCAACTTTATATGAACGTTGTTCAGCAACAAAGCCTGGCACTGGGAATACTTAATGCAACATATTTTGAAACCATGAAGGCGGGCTTAGGGGAAAGGTTCAAGGTGTTCGGGTATTTTCTCGACGGAAAAATGCTTGCTTTCAGCAGCCATATATATTACCCTCCCAAAAACTGCATGGAGATTCACTATATAGGCATGGATTACGATGCCAACAGCAAGTACCATCTGTATTTTAACATACTGTTTCATGGTATAAAAACTGCCATCGCACAACGGGTCGATACTATTGAGATGGGGCGAACGGCCCGGGAAGCCAAGGCAAGTGCCGGGGCTCAACCGGTTGAAAATTACAATTATATCTGGGTAAGGCCCGGCATAATCAGTCTTGCCGTGAATTTTCTGGGGAAACGGTTTGAAGGAAAAGTGGGTGACGAGTGGCGGAAAAGGCAGCCTTTCAGGGAAGATCCGCGTAATGAGGCAAGTCCCGGATGAACTCGAACATACCACTCTCCCTGTTGAGGTTCATATATACGTGAACAAGGCCATTCGAAAGGAAAATATAACGTATTCCCAGTGTTCTCTGGTACATTCCCGCCTGTTTTATCGTTTCCTGGGTTATTTTAACATTCGGCGATTTGCATTCCACCAGCACCATCATTTCACCGCCCCTGCCTGCGACACAGACATCAAACCGCTTCATTAAACCGTTGTATGTCAATGCTTTTTCTACGGCAATAAGCCCCTTAGGGTAACCTTTTTCCTCGATCAGGAAATGGATGACGTGCTGCCTCACCCACTCTTCAGGTGTAAGCCTGACGTACCTTTTCCTGATTATGTCGAAAATTAGTGCATTACCTTCTTCTATTTTTGTGTTAAAATTGTAGGTCTTAAAATTGAGATTCAACCCTGCGAACTTAAAACATAATGGCCAATAACACCACCATTAAATTTGACCAGATCATCGGCGATATCCACAAAAGGAAATTTACGCCCGTTTATCTGCTTGAGGGTGAAGAATCATTCTATATTGATGAGATCACAAGGGAGCTTGAAGAAAAAGTGCTTAAACCGGAAGAGAAAAGTTTCAACCAGACCATTGCTTACGGCAAGGATATCTCGCCGCTGGACATCAAGATGGCTGCCAAACGCTACCCGATGATGTCGGAATACCAGCTCATTATCATCAAGGAAGCGCAGAATATCGGCGATTTGGACGCTCTTGAAGACTATCTTGAGAATCCTTTGCAAACTACCATCCTTGTCTTGTGCTATAAAGGCAAGAAAGTAGACAAACGCAAGAAAGTGGGAAAGCTTTTCAGTAAATATACGCATTTCACTTCAGAACGGTTAAGGGATTATGAAGTAGGGGCATGGATAGAAAAGTATATCCGGTCGAAAGGGAGAAATATCGATATCAAAGCCGTACAGCTTATCAGCGATTTTCTCGGTAACGACCTTGGGAAGATTGCCAACGAGGTGGATAAGATGCTGATCAACGTTAAACCCGAAGTGCCGCTCATCACTGAACAGCATGTAGAGCAGAATATCGGCGTCAGCAAAGATTACAATGTCTTTGAACTTCAGAGGGCTATCGGCCAGAAGAATTTCAACAAAGCCATTCAGATCACCAACTATTTTGCAGCAAACACCAAGCAGCATTCCATTATTCCTGTCATTGCCAACCTGTTTAGCTTTTTCTCGAAGGTCTACACTTACCACACGATCAAAAACAAACCGAAGAAAGAAGTCGCCCTGACTTTGGGCATCAACGAATTCTTTGTCGATGAGTACAAGCAGGCCAGCAACCATTACCATCCCGCATTCATTGAACGCATCTTTGCCTGTCTCAAATATTACGACCTCCGTTCAAAAGGTGTTAACGATACCGGGACCGACGAGGGGCAGCTGATGATTGAAATGGTAGTTAAAATACTGAGAATCGCTGAAATTCCCGTGCAACTCAAAATTGTCTGACGACACATGTCTTTACAGCGCATGACATTGGTCCGTTCATGTAAAAACACATTAAAACGGTACTTGCAAACCCTTTAAAAACAATGATTTCCCGGTACAAAGCCTGATCCTTATCAAAAATTTAATGAATATTTAATCAATAATTTTAGAATATTCCATTTTTGGGTTATTTTTACAGCTTTAAAACATTAAAAAATACAGACTGTTAATCATGAAAAAAAATCTACTTATTTTTACCCTGGTCGTGCCTTTCCTGGCATTTTCGCAGGTCCCAGATGCCAATAAATTTGGCAACCCCGTCGTGGGAGGTCCTGAAAAGATCAGCTTGAATCAAAACCTGACGGATGCACAAAAAACAAACGCTCCTGTCAGCACTACTCCTAAAAAAACCACAGTACAGAAAAGAGGCATCATCCCTTACAACTTTATTAAGGTTGGGGCTACTTATTATGACCTGCAAACCAACGCAAGTATGGGCAGAAGGATCCACGTGTACCCCGATGGACGGGTTTCAGTTGTTTGGACAACATCTGATGATGCAGCCTACAACAACCGTGGTACAGGGTACAACCATTTCGACAAAACCAACTGGCTGACTGCTGCAAGCCCTACTACAAGGCTTGAAAGTGTAAGGCTCGGATGGCCTTCGATCGGCGTGAACGGCGACAAAGAATGGGTAATGGCACACGATGCACAACTCGGCGGCTTTACCATGTCGACCAACTCAACCATTGGAAGCAAAAACTTTACCAGCGGTTCAAATATCCTCGGTCAAAGCCTGAGAAGGCCTATCTGGGGACGAGTCATGAACAGCGGCAATACGTTCCATTGCATTGCCAGCTATGCCGACTCTTCGCAGGCAGGCGAACCAAGGGCGCCAAGGATCAACGGGGTATTTGCTCCAATGACCTACAGCCGTTCACTGGACGGCGGAGCTAACTGGGACATACAGCACAGCCTGCTTCCGGGTTATGATGATACAAGGATGATCAACGGCGGCGGTGACCAGTACTCCATCGACGTCAGGGATTCCATCGTAGCCATTGTAACCGGCGACCTGCTGGAGGACGTCTCCCTGTGGAAGTCTACCAACAATGGTTTGACCTTTACCAAGACCATCATCGATTCATTTGACTACGCCCCTTACAATTCCAAAAAGCTGATGCTTGACACACCATTCACATGCGACGGCTCGCTCGACGTGCTGATCGACCATTCCGGAATGGTGCATGTATTCTGGGCTTCAAGCCGCGTAATGGACGAAGATACTACGGATGAGCAATACAGCTTCTTCCCTGGCACAGCTCTCCTGGCATACTGGAATGAGAACACCAAAACCAAAATGTTCATCGCAGGCGGTTCACAGTTCGACAGGAACAAGAACGGCACCATTGAAATATCCAGGGGTAACACCAGTATCCTTTCAAACGGCGTTGTTCCCCAAGACTTAAAAAACCTCGGCATATCTTCAGTTGCCAGGTTAGGCAACACTTCACTCCTGCATATGCCTTCCGCAGGAATGGATGCCGACGGAAAAATATTCGTCACTTTCTCCTTCCCGCTTGAACTTGATGTGGATGCCAACAACGTCAACCTCAGGGACATTATGCTTGTACATTCGATCGACGGAGGTAACAGCTGGGATACAGCGCAGGATATTACGCAGATCCAAGGTTTTGAGGAGGAGTTCGCCAGTGTAGGCAGAAGAGTGGATGACTTTGTTCATATCGTATTCCAGCAGGACGCTACTGCGGGTACCAACCTTCAGAACAACAGCAATGTCGATAACAACCACCCTGCAGGCATCAATGACATTTATTACGCTGCCGTGCCTGTAGCGAAAATACTGGACGGAACTATTCACACCACCGGTATCAGGGAATTTGACGGCAACCAGGAAGTATTCGTGGTATCACAGAACTATCCGAATCCGTTCAGCAATTCATCTGAAGTGATCATCTGGCTTGACAATACCTCTGAAGTAAGTGTTGAGATCAGCAATGTATCAGGACAGGTGGTCAAGACCCAGTCATACGGTGAGCTTGGCGCCGGCAACCAGGTGTTGTCCATGCAGGCCGACGGTCTGGCAGCAGGTGTATATTTCTACACTGTTAAAACTGCTACACATTCCGTAACACGGAAGATGAGCATCAACTAAGATAAAATCATATTCCAAAAAAGCCCCGGCATCAACCGGGGCTTTTTTATTTATTTACCATGTAAGATGTCAGGCTTCTTTGGTGATTATTATAGCGTTACAACACTATCAGCCCATAAAAAAAGAATCCCTGCCACCCTCTTTGAACCCGTCATTTTCGAGTTTTTTCAGCAGTGTTTCAAAAGCGTTTTTCCCCTCTTCGAATGTATAGGCCTTTTTAACAAAGTTGTTGGCCCCGTGATTATAACTGTCTT
>CALMKH010000039.1 GCA_937867025.1 uncultured Bacteroidota bacterium
GGGTGCTTGAGCTTCAGCAGAGATTGCACAGCGAAGGGCTTGATATTATTAAAACCGAAAACCTCTATATGTTTGATGCGCAGAGAGGGTATTCGGTCAGTCAGGGTGAAAAACTCTGATTTTTATAAGGTGAAATTTTGTTTTTTGTTCGATTGTCATAAAAAAATGACAAAAAAGTTCTAAAATTCATAAAATTAATTACTTTTGTCTGATTGAAAATTGAAGAAGAAATAAACCAGTCCAAATTCAGCAGTGCACCGGAAAAGGCCATTGTCAACATTATTTATACGTCCAACTTCATTCAGGATACGTATAAGACGGCGCTGAAACTGTACGATATAAGTCTTCCGCAGTACAATGTGTTAAGGATTCTGAAAGGCCGGAAAGATGGTCATGCCACTTGTGGCGACCTCAAGGAAGTGATGCTCGACAAAAATCCCGATGTCACCCGTCTTTGCGACAAACTCGTAGAGAAAAAACTTATTCTTCGCAACTTTAATAAAAATAACCGTCGCCAGATTCTTCTGCGCATTTCGGAAAAAGGTCTGAAAGTGCTCTCCGACATTAATCCGTACTTCGCGGAGCTGAATGAAATGTTAAAAGACCTGCCCGAACAGGACCTTCTCAACCTCTCCGACACCCTGGACAAGATAAGGGAAAAGGTCAGGGGTTAAGGTTTTGGTACGTGATTTGTAAATTCTAATTTGGTAATTATTAATTCATGAAAAAAATATTGTACGCTACCGTATTCTGCCTGTCCATTGCTTCCTGCGATGTATTGAAGACAGTTGCCACTGAAGTCCTCACCACTCCCACCACCGAAGAAGCCACTGCAGGGTTAAAAGATGCACTCAAGCAGGGCTTTGGAAACGGGGCTGATGCCTTGTCAGTCCCCGGAGCGTTTAAAAATAATGCGCTGATAAAAATATTGCTTCCGCCGGATGCTCAGAAAGTAGCCGATAAGCTAAGGAGCATGGGTATGAGCGCCCAGGTGGATAATGTGATCAATAAAATGAATGAAGGCGCTGAAAATGCTGTTCAGACGGCCAAGCCCATCTTTATGGATGCCGTGTCGAATATGAGCTTTAATGATGCTATGGGAATTCTGACCGGAGGAAAAGGCGCTGCCACAAATTACCTTAAACAAACTACAACCGGAGCTTTGACCGACGCTTTCCGTCCAAAGATCCAGGCTTCGCTTGATCAGGTGGGCGTAACCAAACACTGGACAGAGCTGGTGACTATTTACAATAAAATTCCGCTGGTTACCAAAATGAATCCCGACCTGAATGCGCATGTTACCCAAAAAGCCCTTGAAGCTTTATTCAATAAAGTGGAAGAAGAAGAGAACCTGATCAGGGATAACCCTGCAAAAAGGGGCACGGAGCTTATGAAGAAGGCATTTGCTTACGCCGATTCAAAGAAAAACACACAATAAAGAAGAAGTAGATGTGACCATGATAAATGTGAGAATGAGGACAGGTTACCTGTCCTTTTTTTTTGAATAAAAAATCACCTTTTATCACTCAGGCAGCTTATCAGGAAGCGCTTGCTTCTTCCCGGATGCCAAGATATCCTACCCATTCGCGATACTTTTCATCGGTAAGCACCCTGGGAAACTTGTTCTGCGAACCGAATTTACCCTGCTCCTGCATCCACCCTATGAATTTTTCGTGAGGAAGAATGGTCAGCCTGATCTCGGATAAGGCATGTTTCCTTTCGGTTGCGTAATCGTCGTTTATATCTTTCAGGAACTGGTCCAGGAGGCTCTTCACCCGTTCTGCCTTTAGTGAGGGCTTGTCACACCCTATATACCAGTGATGACTATGTTTGCCGTGTATGGTTTGCCCTTTAACAGTGAATTCATTGATAGGAGCATCAAGTTCATCGCTGAGCATGGAAATGGCCTTGTTCATATTGTCAACACTCAGGTGTTCGCCGCACAGGCTTAAAAAATGCTTGGTGCGTCCGGTGATCTTTATTTCGCAATTATCCAGGTCGACAAATTTGATCGTATCTCCTATAAGATAACGCCAGGCTCCCGAACAGGTGCTCAGTATAAGGGCATATTCCTTGCCGAGTTCAACCTGTTTTATATTCATGCTGACAGCATTTTCCTTCAGATTCCCTGTATTGTCGAAGTTGGTTTCATCGAACGGAACGAATTCGAAGAACATGCCGTTCCTGAAGTTGAGCTTCATGCCATTCCCGTCTTTTTTTGCCTGGTAAGCCACAAAGCCTTCGGAAGCCAGGTACGTTTCGAAATACATGATGGGATGCCCCATTAATGCATCCAGGCTTTTCCTGTAAGGTTCGAGAGCTACGCCTCCCCATATGTATGCACTCAGGTTCGGCCAGATGTCATGTATATTCTTCACTTTGTACTTATGAAGTATCCTTTCAAACAGGATTTGTATCCAGGCGGGCACTCCCGCTATTGCCACCACATCCCAGCCAGGAGCCTCCTCCACAATACGTTCGATCTTGTTTTCCCAGCTTTTTTCGCCGCGTATGTCATGGGATGGCTTGGAAAACCTGTCGAACCACCCCGGCACATTGCCGCTGGCGATGCCGCTCAGGTCGCCCGCATAGGTCTTCCCTTCATCATTAAAGTAAAGACTAGTGCTGCCGCTCATCATCAGGTAATCCTTGGTCAGGAAATCCTTCGGTATGTCCGTTTTTGCGATGCTGATGATCTGCCTCAGGCTGGCCTTCCGTATGGATTTGATCATTTCCTGCGAGACAGGGATGTATTTGCTGCTGCCTTCCGAAGTGCCTGAACTGAGCGCAAAATACTCCACTTTCCCGGGCCATGTCACATTTTCCTGGCCGTTATAGGCTTTCTGCCACCAGTCGTGCATCCGGCCATAATCCATCAGCGGTACATTCTGTTTATAGCTCCGGTAAAGGGATTTTGAATTCAGTATGTCTGAAAAGCCATAAGTGACGCCGAACTCCGTAAACTCAGCCTTTGACAGAAGTTTTTTCAGCGTTCTCACCTGCTGTTTATAGGCGTTTTCCTGGTTAAGGATAAACGGAAGGGTGATACGCTTTCCCGCGTTGACAATCTGCCTGAGTATTCTTTTTCTGTAGCTGGTCGGCATTCTAATGCAAAGAAAATATAATTAAACGGTTTTTATATGATTATTTTGAGGTTGGTGATATCCAGGCCTTTACAACGGAAAAACAAGGGAATTATTTAATGTCGAAATCCACAAATACCTCTTCACTGGTCGGATGTGACTGGCAGGTAAGGATGTAACCTTTTTCGACTTCATCATCCTCCAGCGAGAAATTCATATCCATGCTCACGCTGCCTTTGGTTACCTTGGCCCTGCAGGTGCAGCAGACGCCGCCTTTACAGGCAAAGGGGAGATCGGCTCCCTGCTTGAGCGCCGCATCCAGTATGGTGTCGCCTCCGTATGGAAGGTCCATTTGTATGGTGATGCCGTCTATTTTTACCGAAACCATGGCCTTGGCAGCCTTATCCTTTTCTGTTGCGGATGGTGCGCTCGCCTGGGTCTTGTATTCGATCTGGGAGTGTGCCGGGGTGGTAAACAATTCAAAATGAATATGTTTTGAGTCTATCCCTGCTTTTATCATTGTTTCCTTGACAGCCAGTATCATGGCTTCGGGACCGCAAATGAACAGTTCGTCAACCTTTTTGGGATCAATAAGTTTTTTATCGAGGAACTCATTGCATTTTTCAGTGCTGATGCGTCCGTTGAGTAAAGGTACATCCACAGATTCCCGGCTCAGGATATGAAATACCGTAAAACGTTCCACATATTGGTTTTTCAAGGCCTCAATCTCTTCAAGGAACATGATGGAGCCTGTGTTTTTGTTACCGTATACAAGCGTAAAACTGCTTTTAGGTTCGGTGAAAAGCGTTGTTTTTATGATGCTGAGTATGGGGGTTATGCCGCTGCCTGCCGCAAAAGCATAATAATGCTTACTGTTTTCGGGATTCAGCTCTGTATAGAAATGACCGATCGGGGTCATGACTTCTAAATCATCACCGGCTTTCAGTTCCGTATTTGCATAAGTGGAAAAAAGACCGTTCTCAACACGCTTCACACCTATCCTCATCTCGCCTTCAAAAGGGCTGCTGCAGATGGAATAGGAGCGCCTTACCTCTTCACCGTTGAAGTTTTTCCTGAAAGTCAGACTTTGTCCTTGTTTGAACAGGTAATCATGTTTTAATTCATATGGGATGTCGAAGGAGATGGAAACAGAATCGGCTGTTTCTCTTTTGACCTGTTTGACTTTCAGAGTATGGAATTTCGGACTGGACATGCTTTTTTTTCGGCTGCAAAGTTAATGGTTTTTAGTTATAAATTGAGCGTTTATGATGCATGGAAGATTTTGACAATTATCAGCATGTTTGTTCTCACCGGACAATAAAAAAAACAGTGCGGGACTGATCATTTTCCCGCACTGTTATCCATGCGCAATTATCGTGTCAGTGCGGAAGGCCCGCATTGTTAAATTCAGGTATATTGATAAGCCTGACCTCGATGTTCTTGGTGCCGGCAGTATGCCTGCTGAATTCATGAATGATCTCCAGAACATCATGATCGATATTTATCGAGCGCGATCCGTCAATCACCACTTTACAGTCTTCAGGAAGGTTGTCAAGCGTATAGGAAATATTGGCCTTGTTGAGAAAGGTAACTTCTTCGGAAAGCTCGAGCTTGATAACGTCCTTGTCGAGATCTTTTTCCATGCTGAAGTTGTATGCATTCCTGTAATTCTTTCTCAGGATAAAGAATGTGGCAACAGCCAGGCCTACGGCGATTCCCCTGAGCAGGTCGGAGAACAATACCGCCACGATGGTGGCTACGAACGGAACGAACTGTTCCCATCCAAGTTTATACATGCTCCTGAACAAACCCACCTTGGCAAGTTTATATCCTGTAAGCAGCAGGATGGCTGCAAGGGAAGCCCTTGGGATGTAATTCAGGTAGTTTGGTATGACAATCGCGGAAACGAGCAGGATACAGCCATGGAAAATGGTGGATACTTTGGATGTTCCGCCTGCATTGACATTCGCAGAACTCCTGACGATGACCTGGGTGATGGGTAGGCCCCCTATAAGTCCTGAAATAATGTTGCCTGTGCCCTGTGCTTTCAACTCGCGGTTAACGGGAGTGCTTCTTTTCAGAGGGTCGAGTTTGTCGACAGCTTCCACGGAAAGGAGGGTCTCCAGGCTGGCTACTATCGCCAGCGTAAAGGCGACCTGGATAACCTTCAGGTTCACTATCTGGCTGAAATCCGGGAAAGTAAAGAAGCTGAGGAATTCAGGCGCACTGGAAGCTACGGGTAACTGCACAAGATGGTTGCCGTTGAGAGCGAGCCCGGGGTAATTCCCCATAAAGAACAGGTTAAGGAAAATCCCGCCCAGCACTACGAAAAGCGCACCAGGCAGGAATTTAACCAATAGAAATTTCTTCATAAAGGGGCGCTCGAACAGAAGCAGTATGGCCACGGATAACACGGAGATAATAATAGCCCCCAGGGAATTATACTTAAAAGCGTAATATAACTGGGTGAATGTATTATGTCCGTCGCCCTGGTCAAAGGCTTCGTCGCCCATGAAATCCTGGTCGTAACCCATGATGTGAGGCAGTTCTTTTAATATCAGTATAATGCCTATGGCGGCCAGCATGCCTTTAATAACCGATGAAGGGAAATAGTACCCAATGATGCCGGCTTTTAAGTAACCTGCAATCACCTGTATCACACCGGCCAGGACAACTGCCAGCAGGAATGCGGTGAATCCGGCCATGTAGTTGATATTGCCGGCTGCATCCGTGCCAAGCTTGTTAATGCCGTCGTTGACTATCACTACAAGGCCCGCCGCAGGTCCTGAAACACCGAGTGCTGACCCGCTGAGGGCTCCGATAACTATGCCTCCGATGAAACCTGCGATAATGCCGCTGAAAACCAGCTCAGGACGTCCCGTCGACGCGCTTGCAATTCCCAGGCAGAGAGGCAGGGCGACGAAATAGACTACCAGCCCCGCAGGCAGATCATGTTTGAGATTGGTGAATACGTTTTTCTTGCTGCTCATGCGTTTGTGTTGCTAGGAGACTGGGAAAGGAAAACTCCCTGCTCCCGTCAAAATTCAGATTCAGGTCTTTTAAAAGGCCATTCGCCACGTCGTATACAATACCATGAATTTCAAGGAACTTACCCTTGGCCCAGGCATTCTGAACGATGGATGTCTTCATCAGGTGCATAACCTGTTCTGCAATATTCAGCTCAACCATCCGCCTTTGTTTCTGGTCCGGATCCGTAATGCGATCTATTTCCTCCTTATGAAGGCGATACACATCCCAGATATGGCGCAGCCAGTTGTCTATCAGGCCCACCGGCTTGTCGTCCAGGGCCGCAAGGACCCCTCCGCATCCGTAATGGCCGCACACGATCACGTGGCTTACTTCGAGTACATTTACGGCGTAATCCAGCACACTCAGCATGCTCATATCCGTGTGATTCACCATGTTGGCAATATTGCGGTGAACAAAGATCTCACCGGGTTGGGTTCCTGTGATCTCATTTGCCGGAACACGGCTGTCCGAGCAGCCTATCCAAAGCACAGGGGGTTTCTGTCCTTTTGCGAGGGTCTTGAAAAAATTGGGGTTGACGGTTAATTTCTGATTAACCCATTCTTTATTGTTATGAAATAACTGTTGATAAATTTGATGCATAAAATTCTTGTTGTTAATTTTTTTGAAAAAGAGGGACATCCAGCTTTGTAAAAACTGGTTTTGAAAAAATTAACAGAAGTCGGGAGGAGGGGTTTCCGGCTTGTAGGAACAAGAATTATAGATCGGTAAACTCAGTATGCCGTATTGTTTGCCCGCAGGCAGGCTGATGACTGAGCAAAGTTTGTGGCTGTTAAAACAATATTTGTCCGTATTGAGTTCCTCGTTTTCCTCTTTTTCCTGTTCTTCTTCGACCAGGATGGTGGCAAAATTATTATTGTACTTGTAAAGGGATACTACAAGGTTGGATACCAGCGACAAGCTGAACATGACAATCAATATGACTAATACCCTATGCTTCAAGTTGCTGCAAATATACGGAAAGTAGTTCCGTCAAAAAACATAATTTTAGATATATGCATAGAAAATTCCTATAAAAACAGGGCGAACAACAGTAAAAGGGCCAGTTGGATAAGAAAAATAACCATCCCGATCAGTACAGCTTTTTTGCCCGACTGGTAAAGGGTGCGGAAACTGACCTTAAGTCCTATAGCGGCCATTGCCACGGTAAGAATGACCTTCCCGATAGTTTCCGAGGTACTGATCATGTCTGCAGGAATGTCCAGCACGCTGGTGAGGATGGAGATGCCGATGAACGACCAGACATACCAGGGCAGGCGGAAATGTTCTTTCCAGTTGGACGTGCCCTTATTGACCAGGTACCTGAAAAAAATAAGGGCAGGGGATAAGAGCGCTACCCTTGCCAATTTGATCGTAATGGCTGTCTGGCCTATTTCGTCTCCCATGGTATATGCGGCACCTGCGACATTACCAACGGAATGGAGGCTCCCGCCTATGATAAAACCGCTTTTGACCATGGAAACCGGCACATAGGTAAGCAGTATAGGCAGGCTGATCATACCTATGGCGCCGAGAAGATTGACAACAGCCAGGGAAATGCCTATGTCTTCCTTGTTCTTTGTGACGGATGACGAGACAGCCGCAATGGCTGAAGATCCGCAAATAGCCGTGCCGAACCCTATCAGGTGACAGCTTGAATCGCTGAAATTCAGTTTTCTTGAAAGGGCTATCGTGAGAACCAGCACAACAACAATGGTAATAATTATGCAGGTAAAGCTCATCAGCCCGATCTTCGACACAGAGGTATAACTAATCCCGAAAGCAAGGAATAAAAGCGAAAATTCAAGAAGTTTTCCCGATGTAAACGTGATGCCCGATCCGTAAGCTGTGGGAACGCGGACAAAATTCCCTATCACCATACCCATTACCAGGCCCAGGAGTATGCTGTTGAAAAATGTGTATGCCGATGAAAGGACATAGGCCGACAGGCCGATTAAAAGGGACAGCAATATGCCTTTTACATGAACTTTTGCAATCATGAAATCACGGATTGGAAAAGAACACGAGACGTTAAGACAGTTCTGATACTAAGCTTCATTCGTTGTCAAAACTAATAATTTTAACTCTATATTTATAACATTAATTAAGAATAAAAATTAAGAGCGGAGATTGTTTTAGGAGAAAACAGGGGAGAGGGTAAAATCCAGCCTTATTTCAGGTAAGCCGAATACATCCAGACCAGTTTTTCCTGCTCGCGGATGTAATCGCTCATCAGGGCATTGGTGCCTTCGTCATTGGCTTCTGCAGACAAGTCGAGTATTTCCCTCTGGCTGGCAATAACGGCGCTGAATGACTTTAGAATGGAGGCCACACAGTCCTTGCCTTCGGTCAATTTGGTGACCTCCTTGATGGACGAGTGCCTGAGATAATCCGAATAGCTGTGCATAGGCGTGTGCCCCAACGTCAATATGCGCTCCGCGACTTCATCAATCTTTATCTGGAAATTGTTGTAAAGTTCTTCAAATTTTAAATGGAGTTCAAAGAATTTTTCACCTCTGATGTTCCAGTGAAAACCTCGGGTATTCATATACAGGAGCTGATAACTGGCAAGAAGCAGGTTCAGTTTTTTGGCGAGAGCCGCAGCTTTCTTTTCGTCCAGGCCAATCGGTGATTGTGTTTTTTTCATAACGGTTTGTTTCAGGCAAAATTAAGCATAACCTGCACGCGTAGCAGAAATTTATTTTGATGGGCCTATTGGGAAGAGTTATAATCCCGTGCGTTTCTTCATAAAGTACGGTCAGGCCCTTACGGACATAAACCGCTCAATATCCTGTTTGTCTATTAATTGCTGGGAACCGTCTGCCAGGTTTTTGAGCATGACCTTGTTGTCCTGCATTTCATTTTCCCCGATGATGGCTGCCCATGCAATATGTTTGGCATTGGCATAATCCAGTTGTTTCTTCAGTTTGCTTGACTGGGGATAGATTTCGGCCCTTATGCCATGTGTCCTTAATTCCCCTGCAATGGGGATGCAATAAGAAATGGCCCGCTCATCCATCGGGCAGAACAAAATGTCAGTGAATACAGCATTGCTTGAAGGGAAAGCCTGCAACTCTTCCAGCACATCATACAGGCGGTCGATCCCGAATGAAATACCTATGCCGGACACTCCTTTCAAACCGAACACTCCGGTGAGATCGTCATACCTGCCGCCTCCGCTGATGCTGCCCATCTTTACAGCTGTCGGAACCACTTCGAAAATACATCCGGTATAATAATCAAGGCCCCTGGCGAGCGATCCGTCGAGGAAGACATGTTCAGTTGAATCACAGAACAACAGGAGCTGCCTGAGGTCGGCAAGGGCCTTTGCAGCGTGTTCACTTTCTCCAAGCTTCGCGGACAGCCGGCTCAGTGCATCATGGTCAAAGGCTGTTTTATCCAGAAGGGAAAGAATGATCTGTACCTGTTCTGCGGATAACCCAAGGGCGGCAAGCTCCTTTGCAACTCCATCCACACCGATTTTATCCGCCTTGTCAATGATGACGGTTATAGTCTTGAAAAGTTGCGGAACTCCTGCCTTGGCAGCTACTGCTTCAAGTATTTTCCGGTGATTGATCCGTATTTCATAATCGGTGAGCCCGATCGTCTCAAAGACTGCATGGTATATCCTGATAAAGTCTGCTTCACACAACAGGGAATCGGTTCCAAGCACATCGGCATCACATTGCCAGAATTCACGGTACCGGCCTTTCTGAGGCCTGTCGGCCCTCCATACCGGTTGCATCTGGTATCGCTTGAAGGGGAAACTTATATCATTCTGGTTCATGACCACATAACGGGCCAGGGGAACTGTCAGGTCATAGCGCAGCCCCTTTTCACATATATAAGGAGCCAGTGAACGGGCATCATTTTGCTGAGCGGCAGGCACGTCTTTAAGGAAATCCCCGCTGTTAAGAATTCTGAATACAAGCTGGTCGCCTTCATCACCGTATTTGCCTGTCAGAGTGCTCAGGTTTTCCATGGCAGGGGTTTCAAGCGGCATGAATCCGAAGCGGGTGTACACATTTTCTATGGCTGAAAGGATATACTTGCGCCTTGACATGATCAAGGGAGAAAAATCGCGTGTGCCCCTGGGGACTGAAGGTTTGCTCATTGTCTGCTTATTGAGGCAGCAAAAGTAATTTAACGAAGAATAATTAACAAGGAATAATAATCATGGGAAACGGAGGATGGAAGATGGTTTGCCGATGGTATTCAGCGGACCTGGGTCCATGACTCAAGGTTCAGAGAAATAAAAAATGCAAGCCCGCATCGCACCGCTACAACCTGCTGCCCTTGCTGTGTTCCCACCCTGGGGGAGTTCACAGGGAGCTGGTCGTGCAGACTTGCACTGCAAAGTTACGGATTTCCTGAAGCTTAAAAAAATATTAAAAGCGATTAATGAAAAATATTTTAGTGCACGAATATAATTTTAATAATTTGATAGTTAGTAAATTGCAAGTCGTCCTTGCTTTGGTTGATGTAAGTAATTTGAATGAAAAAACCTTCCTTAAAAAGCGTATTTCTCAAAAAAAATTTGGTAAAATCAAATTATTGTGTTAATTTGCGATATAAATCGATCTAAATCTCAATAAGCCTATAGCATATATATACTAAAACACAAGTTAGCCTATAAGATCCAGAGTTTACCAAAGGTGATATTACCTTTAACTTAAAAATGGAGGTTTTAGTATGAAAAGGTATCAAAAAAACGATGAAGAGTTGGTTGCGCTCTACATGGCCGGTAACGAGGCGTGTATGGACATGCTGATCAACCGCTACAAGACGAAGGTATTTACCGCCATTCAACTGGTGGTGAACGACCGCTACATTGCTGAAGACATTTTTCAGGAAACTTTCCTGCGTGTGATTCACACACTGCAGAAAGGCAAGTATGAAGAATCCGGTAAATTTCTACCCTGGGTGATACGCATTGCCAGGAACCTTGCCATGGATTATTTCAGGTGCACGAAAAAAATGCCTACGATTTCTTCCAGCGAAAACGAAGATATTTTCGCCAACATGAGATTTTCGGAAAATAATTCGGAAGAAAGCACCATTAAGGATCAGCGCAAGAATGGTTTGAGAGACCTTATCAAAATGTTGCCTGCGGAACAGAAGGAAGTGCTCATATTAAGGCATTACGGCGAACTGAGCTTCAAGGAAATTGCCGACGTTTGCGGTTGCAGCATTAATACTGCCCTGGGAAGAATGCGCTATGCGCTGATCAACCTCAAGAAAATGATTGAGGAAAAAGCCGCCTATCTTCAGGGATAAAACCCACTGATTCTGAACATATTTCTAAAAGCCGGCCCTGAGTGCCGGCTTTAATTTTTGGAAATACTTCAATGATTTATGCAATATTTATCATATGATTGCGTTAAAATACTAAATACTACAGAAAGCTTATGCAACAAAGTTTTACTCAAGAAGACGTTATCTTATACATTTACAACGAGTTAGATCCTGAAAAAAGAAAATCGGTCGAGTTGGCCATAGCCACAAATCCCGAATTGTTGACTTTTTTCCAGGAATCCATGCTGCTCGTTCACCAACTCGGCCAAATCGCCGATGAGCCCGCAAATACAGTGATTCACATTCTCAATGAGGAATCCCGTTCCAATTCACTGGAAATGCATTAATCGAAAAAGTTTTAGGTAATAAAACTTAATCCGGGATATTTTATCCCACCAACCGGCATGGAGGTCCGTACCCTATACGCGGTATTCCATGATTAAAAATCCAGTCCTATAGAAAAGGTTGTCATTCCTTTCTGGAATTTTCGCTCGAATAACCCCCACCCGTGATCCATTTTGATGTAGTGCCCCAATATCCTGGCCCTGGCTCCAACCCCAAATGAATAAAGAAAAGGATCCCTTTGTGAAACAACCGTCACTGTATAGAGCGGCGATTGAACAATTTTTGTATTGAACGGATTTCCGATGCTCCACGGAGAAGCGCCCTTCCAGGCTGTCCCGATATCAATAAATCCTGTTAACATAACACTCCTGAAAAATTCACTGCTTATAGGCTTCTGCAGCAGGTATGCAAACAATGGCACTCTTAATTCAGTGTTCAATAACGCATATTTGTTGCCACCCCTGGCGTTGCGGTTAAAACCCCGCATTGGCGAAACAATGGTCTGGAATGCAAATTCACTGCCTGAAAGGGTAGGGATGTTATAGTTGAAATTCTTCGTCGACCTGGCATTGATGATCCAGTTTTCAATACCCCCGAGATAATATGCGGTTGTTTGCGTTCCTGCCGAAACGGCCCCGCTGAATCTTACCGCCAGGTAGATCTGCCTGTGAAGTTTCTGGTAAAACCGCGCATCCAGCCCGGTATTGGAAATAAATTCATAATCGCCGGACAAATGGTAATTCTCGTTGTATACTTTAAACCTCAAACCCTGGAACAGGTTGAGCCCGTTGCTCCGTACATTGTCGAACACATACTCGAAACCATGCCCGAAATACCTGTGGTCCCTTATGGGGCGGACAATTTCGGCCGAATCGATGGCCTGGTTATACACCCGGTCGTTGCGCCCGAGGAAATTGATCTCAAAACGGCTGCGCGCATTAAACGGGTACATGAAAGCGACCTTTGCCTGGCCTGTCACCATTTTAAGGGGGACCAAACCGTCGTCGATCACCCTGCCTCGCCTGAACGCCGAATATTCCTTGTCCCAGCGTCCTTTCCTGTTGGCGTAATGCAGGTAATAATCGGAAGCCTTTATACTTATGGGGATGCGAAGGCCTCCGGTTATGACATGGTTTTTCTGCACATCGCTGATGCTGGCCTGGAAGTGGGGCGATAAGAGCGGATAGTTGTAAATCATCTCACTGATGCCGGCAGGAAACAGGTAACTGTTGAGTATGGTATTATCCACCTGCTGCAGGAAATAATTAAGTCCGAAATTAGCTTTTGCCAGGGAGATGAAAGGCTGGTTGTTAACAGAAGCATTGGAAGGGCTTTTGGCGATATCGTCCTTTTCGTCGTAACCGCTCAGGTATATCTTCTCCGGAGCGTTTTCTGACCTTGCCGAATCAGGCTTGATAAGGGTGTCGTTCTGAATGACGCCGCTGCTGTCCCTGTAGATGTAATTGTCCTTGCTGATCAGGAGTTTCCGGTACGATGTGATGGCCGGGTTTTCAATGGCTTCCGAACGGTAGTCTTCGGTGATATTGCCGACATAGATCCTGTAGCGGTTGTTGAAATACAGCAGGTCGGCAACAATCGGGACCTCCGAGGCCACGTCGTTCATGATGATGCAGCGTTTATAATTTGTAAGCTGGTAATCTTTCCCTTCGGTTCTGTCAAACACAAAATTATTGACGATGCCGTTCCTGTCGCTCAGGTAACTCAGCAGGCCGTTGTTAAGCTCTATCGGTTCGTAACAATTGATCTTCTCGTCCTGTTGACCTATAAGATACTGTGATATCCCGGTTTTAATATCCACCCGGAATATGGCATAATAGTCCGATTCCTGGAATGTCTTGAAGTGTTTGTTGCTGCAGTAGTAGATGTACCGGCCATCCTGCGAGAACCTGGGAAACAGGTCGTCGAAAATATCATTGCTGAGGGCCTGGCTGGTTTTTGATTGAATGTCGTATAGCCACAGATCCGATTGCCCGTTTTTCTGTATGGAGAAAATGATGGTGGTTCCGTCGGGACTGTAATTAAAATATTTAACGAATGGCACAGGGATTTCTTCCGACCGCAGCTGTTTACCCTCCAGGTTATAGGTTTTATGGACGGTGCGGTCGTTTTCATAAAAGACGGCGCTCAGACTCTTTCCGTCCGGGTTCCACGATATCAGCGGGTAGCTGTAATCAATTTCCCTGTTCAGCAGCTGGTGTCCGCCTTTTTCAGCCACCTTGACGGCTTTAGAGGAAAGGTCATACAGCACGATCTGGTATCTTCCGAGCGTGTTGGTGACAATCCCTATCCGTTTACCGTCGGGACTGATCCTGAATTGCGTGTGCCTTTTTTTAGCCAGCTTGACTGGGGCATTCTCCTGACCTTTGGGATACTTGAACACCAGTTCGTCGTTTTTGTACTTTTCAATATAAAAATCCTGCCAGTCGTCCAGCAGGTTGTTAATGTTCAATCCTGTATAATAGATAACAGCATTTTCAACGCTGCGCCCTATCCGTGTCAGGAACACTATATTGCTCACGGCACCGCGTCCGTGTTTCTCTTCCAGGTATCTCCAGATGCTGTGGCCGGCAAGTATTTCATCTTCTCTCTGAAGTGAAGTGAAATATTTATGCTTGCGGTTCTGGAAGAAATCCTTCAGAAAATTATCATTCTGGATATTCCAGCTTTCGGCCAGATACGCTACAAGGCCTTTATAATACCAGTCGGGAAGGGTCAGGAGGGCATTGGTCTGTATCCTTTCGCGGATATTGCCCCCGAAAATGAATTCATTGATCAGCACTTCGGCTACGGCTTTTCTTACCTGTTTGTCGAAATTCACCCTGCTGCCGTCAAAGTACACTGTGCTGGAATTGTCATTCAGCGTGGAATACCCGCCGGCATAGTATTGCGGATTGGTGATGTTGATGTTGCTTTTCCTGAAATCCTCAAAATGGTTGAATACGGTGATTTTGATGCCGTTGCTGAGGTTGTAATTCAGGCGGGTCTCATATTCGGGAAGGTATTTGAGAGTTTTCTCGAGGACCAGTCTTGCCAGGCTTTCCCCGTCGCTGTAATAAATGATCTCGATCTGATCGTGGGTGAGGCTGTATTCGGTTTTGTTCCCCTGGGTTGTGTTTTGACCGAAATCACTGTACAATCCCTGTGAATACCCATTCACACTGAGCAGCAAAAGAAATACCAACAGTGATCTCACACGTCAAAAGTAAGGAAAAATCAGGAGGTTTCCTTGACGGATGCCTTGCTTTTCTTGGAGACATTGATCAGTCCGATCTTGATGGCTGCAAGCACGAGGCCCATCGAGTTTTTGGCGTTCAGCTTTTTCAGCATGTTCTGCCTGTGGTTATCCACAGTGCGTTTGCTAAGCTCCAGCTTGTCCGCTATTTCCTCATTGGTCATTTCATTTGCAATGCAGGTGAGGATCTCAATTTCCCTCCTTGAAAGCTTCTCAGCCAGCTCGTTACCGTCTATCTGGTCGCTGTTGGTGCTGAAATTAGGACCTTTATTCTTGTTTGACTTCGATGTCAGCTTTTTGTAATATTGGTTGGCAAGCAGGTGTGCAACCTCCGGTGAGAAGAAGGTTCCGCCGTTGAGCAATATCTTGATGCCGTTGAAAAGGTTATCGGAAGAAATGTTTTTCAGGGTGTATCCTTTTGCCCCGGCCATGATCATATCCTGGATATGATTAATCTCATTGTAATTGGAGATTCCCAGCACGCAAATCTTGGGGTTTACTTCCAGCAGGGCGGCTGTCACAAGCGCTCCGTCCAGGTCTATCAACTGATAATCCACCAGAGCAACTTTCATTTTCTCGTTCTTGAGTATTTCCACTGCGTCGTCTGTGTTATCCGTATCCCATACGGTGAAGTTCATGTCTTCACAGCCAATTTCAAGCATGGTTTTCAATCCATCCCTAACCATCGGATGGTCATCAACGATTAGTATCTTAACATTTTTTCTCATGGAATTATTTTATTTTCACCGAATCTAAAAGAGATTCTTTTATTTGCAAATATATACAATTAAACAACAAAGCTACAATGGTATTAAAATATTTAACACCACACCATTGTTTTTTTCCGAATTGAATTCAATTTCACCCTGGAGGTATTTGACCCTGAGGTTGATATTATCCAGTCCGTTACCTCTCCTGGTAAGCGTTTCGCTGTTAAATCCTATACCGTCGTCACGCATGTTGAGGGAAAGCGTCGTAGCGTTAATATTCAGGTCTATATAAAGATTCTTGCACTTGGCATGCTTGATGGAATTGTTTACGAATTCCTGGATGACGCGATATACCGACATGGCCACGTTGGATTCCAGTTTCCTGTTTCCTTCGTTGACCTTTACATCGAACTTGATACCCGTGCTGAACTGTATAAGATCGGCGAGCTGCCTGATGGACTGACCCAGGCCGAATTTCTCCACGGAGCGCGGCATCAGCTGAAAACATATGTTCCGGATTTCATCCGATACGTTGTCTATCAGCGCCTCGGTCTTTTTAAGCAGCTGTGCCCTGAGCTTGTCATCTTTCTGTTTCTGGATCGAATCGAAATAGAATTTTAATGCGGAAATCTGCTGCCCGATGCTGTCGTGCAGGTCGGAAGCCACCCTGTTCCGCTCTTCTTCCTGGGTCTTGATAATGGTGGCGATGCGGCCTGCTTCCTGTTGAATTTTATAGGTGAGGTCGTGTATCTTCACCAGTGACTGGCATTTGTTGTTGTCAATGACCGATACATGGCATTCCACCATGATTTTTTTACCTGAAGAGTTGGTGATTTCGGATTCAAAATCAATGGCTTTCTGTTGTTTATTAAGCAGTTGGATGGTCTTGTTGAAGCTTTTGAATTTGAGAAAATCCGTAAGGTTCCTTTTGGCAATGTCTTCTTTTTTATGTTCGAGCAGCACGACAAAGCTCTCGTTAAAATCGATGATCACGCCGGAACTGTCAATAACGACAAGGCTGTCGGTTATGGAGTGGAAAGCCGAGTTAAAAAAATCCCTCTTGATGGTTGTCTCTTCAAGCTCTTCGCCAAGCATATTGATACCCGACATAATACTGTCGAGGGTGTCGAGGTTTTCAGAAATGACGAGTTTTTTGGAAAAGTCGCCGTGTGAGTAGGCGAGAAGTGTGTCCTCAAGGCTTAAAAACCGTTCATCAAGTTCAAAATTTATAGGCGTGTGCAATTGTGTTATTACTTGTTAAGGTACAAAAATAAAGATATTCATGCATTTTTTAACTAACCCCTTAATTCAAAAATTGCATAAATGCGGTTTCCTGCTAGTTGGATTTGAGCCATTTCAGGGCTTCTTCCTTGTCATTGAAGGCTTTAACCTTAATTTTAGGATTGGTTAGCTTGAGGAAAAAATTGATCAGCATTTTGCTGAAAAAGGAGTTTTCAATAATTGCGGCGGCTTTAATACCCTGAGTACCTTCGTCTGATGAGAGATAATCCCTAGCGGCCTTATCCATGCTTACAACCCCGGCATCGATGATCAATACCGGCACTGTATTGCCCTGCAAAAGTGAAACCCTCTCGTGAACTATCTCCTGAACATCTTTAAGTGTAAGATTAAACCCAGCTTTATAGGTAGCATATAAAATACCGTCCACCATTTCCATTTTAATCTGGTTGTTTTCAAATTTACTCATTGACAAATCGTATTGCAAACGTATGTTAAATTTTTGAAATTAGCATAATAATTAAATTTATAATCTTATAATCAATTAAATCAAGTAGATACCTCAAATCGAAAACTTGTGATTCAGGGATGTTTTTATTCGTTATCAACAAATTGTTTAATGCTCTTATTGTCAGAAAATCTGATGATTTCATTCAGATCCCGTCATGAAAAAATGGCTGCCGGGACATCTTTGTAGTGGTTCGTTTGACATGGAAAATCAAATCCCTGAAGTTCGTATTTTATTGTTTTTTGAGTTAAGTAATTTACAATCAAATGATTGTATAAAATTCACTAGTATTTTAATACTAGTTTTGTAAATGATTTTGTTTGGATATATCCGCTCTATTTTTTTACTTTGGGTTAATGTATCAGGATAAATATCAAGGGGTTGTGTTTAATTTTTTTTGTTTTCATCAATTGATTAATATTCAAACGGTTGAAATAAAAAATACCTAAAATATAGTATAAAAGTACTACTAAATACTGATTTTTATTTGTTTATTGAGCATTATTATCCATCTTTGTACCGTCAAATATTTTATCCATAGTTTATGAACAATTTTCTTAACACAGTTAACCATGTGATTACCGACGGCAAGAACAATGGGATACTGCACCTGAATGTGTCCAACCAGATGCTGACGGGAAACATGATAACTATAGACAACAAGGAGTTGGTTAATTTCAGCTCATGCAGTTATCTGGGACTTGAGTTCGACAGGCGCTTGAAAGACGGGGCAATCAAAGCTATCGAAGGTTATGGCACCCAGTTTTCAGCTTCCCGCGCATACCTGTCATCCGTTCATTACCAGGAACTGGAAGAAAGGTTCAACAGGATATTTGAAGCATATTGTGTGGTGGCCCCCACTACCACGCTTGGACATATTGCCACCATACCGGTTATTGTTTCCGACAATGACGCCGTTATACTGGATCACCAGGTGCACAGTTCCGTGCAGACAGCCGCAGCGCTTTTAAAGCCCAAAGGCATACACGTGGAACTTTTGAGGCATAACAGGCTGGACCTGCTTGAGGAAAGGATTGCCGAACTGAGCAAGAAATATCATAAAGTATGGTACATGGCCGACGGTATTTATTCCATGTACGGCGACGGAACCCCGGTGGAGCAGATATACGAACTGCTGGACAAATACGAAAAATTCCATTTTTATGTGGATGATGCCCACGGCATGAGCTGTTACGGCGAACGCGGGCAGGGATTTGTACTGCAGAACCATACATTGCACGACAAGATGGTACTTGCCATAAGCCTGGCGAAAGCCTTTGCCACAGGCGGGGCCGTCATGGTGTTTCCCAATCCGAGAATGGCCGGACTGGTGCGCACCTGCGGGGGACCGATGATCACTTCGGGTCCGATGCAGCCTGCAGCCCTTGGCGCTGCGCTGGCTTCCGCCGATATCCACCTGTCTGACGAAATCCAGTCCATGCAGCAGGTACTGCATGAAAACATCAAATACGCCAACCTGATGATCAAGAAAGCAGGCCTTCCTTTGGTGAAGGACCTGAATTCCCCAGTGTTCTTTATTGGTGTCAGCCTGCCGAAAATAGGCTATTCGCTGATCAAGAAAATGCTGGATGACGGCTATTATACCAATCTCGGTGCATTCCCGGCCGTTCCGATGAAAAACACCGGGGTTCGCTTCACGGTTACACGCCTGCATACATTCAAGCAGATAGAAGGCATGGTGGAATCCATGTCCTACCATTTTGACAAGGTACTCGAAGAACAGAATTTCTCCAGGGACCAGATATTCAAGGTATTTAAACTCGACACACCTAAAGAGATCAAGCATAAGGAAATATTGAGGAATATCCTGGTGACTTCACAGCTGAAAGTGGAGAAATACCGTTCAATAAAGGATATTGACAAATCGCTCTGGAATGCGATGTTCGAAGGCAAGGGCAGTTTTGATTACGACGGCCTGATCTTGCTTGAGGACACGTTCACGAATAATGAATTGCCTGAGAATAACTGGGAATTTGATTACCTGGTGGTAAAAGAAAAGAATAACGACAAGGTGGTGCTGGCTACCTTCTTTACAACGGCCCTTTGCAAGGATGACATGCTTTCACACGAGGCCGTCTCCGAGAAAATCGAACAGATAAGGAACACCGACGACCCGTACTTCCTGACTTCGCTGATGGTGATGACTGGTTCGCTCCTTACCGAGGGATCCCATATTTATGTCAATGAGATAAGCAATTATAAAAAACAGGCATATAATGAACTTTACATGATGGCAAGCGCCCTGATGAAGAAATACAACGCCAGCTCGATCATGCTGAGGGATTTCCCCGACGGCAACATGTTCCTGGACAAGATCATGCTAGAGAACGGGTATTTCAAGACCCAGATGCCTGACCGGAATACCCATACCAATACCGTATGGAACCATGAAGACCAGTATCTGAATACCCTGTCTAAAAAATCCAGGTACCATCTCAGGAGCGAAATTCTAAAGTATTCACACCTGTTTGAATGCAGCATTGTCAGCGATCCGACGCCTGAACAGGTACAACACTGGGTGAGCCTCTATCACCAGGTAAAACATAACAGTTACAAACTCAATACATTCGAACTGCCTGAAAACCTGTTCAATAATATAGCGAAATACAAGAACTGGGAAGTGCTTTCCCTCAGGCTGAAGGACAGTGGAAACCCTCAGGAGGTGGCGGTAGTGTTCAATTACAAGTCTGGCAACTCGTATAATGCCATGTTCATCGGTATCGACAAAACAGTCAGGACCGGGTTCAGTATTTACAGGCAGGCCCTGTTCCAGATACTTAAACGTGCCAATGAACTGGGATGCATCCACATCAACATGGGCTTTACGGCTTCTCTGGAAAAAAGACGGCTTGGGGCTGTTTCACAGAAAACCGTGGCTTATATGCAAAGCGACGATCACTTCAACGCATCGGTCATTGACGCTATGCAAGTAGTTAAAAATCAGATAATTAATACGAATTAAATTTAATTTAATTTTATTTGTATTGTAGGGATATTTTCATATTTTTGTCGCGCTCTAAAACTGAAAACCGATTTGAAGACCTATGTATATTTCACCGAACGAACTGTCTTTTTTTGACCAGAAGTCCATACAGCAGATTCTCAACAGCGACTCCGTCATGGTGTGTGAACTGCCCCTGAATAATGGTTTTAAGCTAAACCTTTATTCTGTCTCTAACTATTTTATTGAGGAACTGATCAATCCTTCAGGTTATGTACTTGAAGTAAAGCCGGTGAACCTGAACTACGTAGTCAGCCTCTATTGCAAGCATTTCAGCCTCAAGCTTTGATGGCTCTGGTAATCACCAGCTGAATTCTGCCCGTCTTTATTCCGTAAAACCCCATACCCAAGGATTAATCTGTTCATACATGCCTCCGTTTATAACCCGGACTGGATTCCTGTAAGTATTCCCATCCATACCTGGGTCAGGAACAGTATTAAAATACCATTGTTATATTAAATTATTCGTATCTATTTGAATAACAGTATTTTATAGTTAATAGCGCTTGATTTTTTAGTATTTTTTACTCAAAATTGTACAAAGGTGGCATTTCGGAAGACTCAACCATTTGTGTACGGATTATATATCATATATATAATAGGTGTTATCACATCCATATTGTTGACTATATT
>CALMKH010000040.1 GCA_937867025.1 uncultured Bacteroidota bacterium
CTTTGTAATTAACATCATTAACCCAGAGAGGTACAAGAAAGCTGCAAAGGAAATCATAAAGGAATCGCACCTTGAAACGAGCGCTGGCGAAAACACCGTTGACCAAATGACATTCATGATAGAATTTATAAAGCTTGAAAAAAGTATAAGGGAAATACTTCAATCGAGACAACTGTATATACCCTTTGGTGATACACCTAAAATGGCATATTCATTTCGCCAAATGGCAGAAGCATTAAATCGAAACGAACTAATAAATCGAAATGAGCTTATAGAATTGTTGCAAATCAATAAGTATCGTAATCTCGTCTTCCACGGACATCAGGACAAAGTTGACAAAGAAATGCTTGAAAGGACAAAACGAGCACAAACTTTAATTGAAAAGATAAAAGGCGATCAATAATGACCATTTATAGTTTAACGAACATTGGTGACCTAGAACATGATTTAACTTTCATTCTTCAAAAACTTGAATCAATCTACATAATAAGTTTCGAAGGAAACAAAATTAATATATCTCCAAATATTGATATTAAAACTGAAGCATTCTTCACTACAGAGGAAAATTCAAAAGAATTTAATTCACATATCCCAACATTTAAGAGTATTCACCGCGACATGTACTCTTTTGTTGAGTCTTTATCAAGGCTAAAAACGGGCAAGTTTGATATTACTTCCTTTGAAGCCAAGTATCCGGACTTTAAAGAGTTTAGACTTTTAAACAATATGTTTAAACACCCGGAAGTAAAGTCGCATGAAATTCTCTTTAGTAAAGTAGTTCACATCTTTCAAAATCAATTCAGCCTCATGTGTTGTTTTAAATATCCGGACAATTCAAAAAATCTAATGTATTTTTCATTCATTGTTTTATTCTTCAATATCCTTATTGACCTAGGCGCAATAACAATCAAAACACGCTAGATAGAAAGGTAATATATAACAGCGGTTTTGCGACCATTTTTCTACGTGTTAATGCTCAAATATGTAACTTGGACTTAGCAAAAAGTGCAAGTAGCTGCCGACCGTTATGACAACCTTATAGCCGACTATATCAAGAATTGATAGAAATCCTTGGGAAACTTACGTAACATCTTACGTTAAAACACTCTGAGTTCGGACCTCCGCTTGGGTTAGAAAGTAAAACCCTTGAATTTCAAGGGCTTTAAGTGGGGTGGAGCTGCAGGGAGTTATTGGTAAGCTCAAAAGTTATTTCTATAGCTCAAATCATCTAACCCGAAAGATTTTCTGGTCTTTGTTCTATGGCAAATCCACAGAACAAAGCTCCCAGGGGTGGGGGACCTTACAAACCAATGTGAATGCGGCATTGCATGCCTTGCATTTTTATTTCCAGTCCTGCTTATGAAAGTAAACTTTCAACGCCGTCCGGAAACAAAAATGCCACCTGTCGGTGGCATTCACATTGGTTCTGTGGAGCTGCAGGGCGAAATGTCGAACTATTTGGAGGAGTTTGAAGATGCGATTTCTTGATTACATGCTCATTCAATATTTAGCCCCATTTTCACTCCCTGACCAATATTTGTGTCGAAACTACAGCTAATATTACTCCCTGCGGTCGTGAGAACGCTACGCTAATTTTCTCAACTTTTTAGAATAGTTTGAAAAGGCAAGTGATTCTTTGCATTATTTCATGAATCCTGACTCCTGTTTTCTTTTTCATATATTTGCATCCTATGAGAACTCTCCCCTTGCTGTTCATAATGATAGTCAGTGATCTTTTCCCTCAGGGGGCCAAGCTTGAATGGGCGCGGTCGTATGGCAACCAGGGCAATGCCATTGCGGTCGACGTAGCCGGAAATGTCTATACCTCGGGGTTTTATTACTTTTCAGGCGTCGACCTGGATCCCGGACCGGACCTTGACTGGCGTACCAACAAGGGACGGAATGATATTTTCATACATAAGCTCGACAGCAACGGCAATTATATATGGGGAAGGACCATAGGAGGGTCGAATGACGAGCAGGTGACCTCCATGACACTTGATGATTCAGGCAATGTGTATGCCTGCGGTGGGTTCCAGGGAAAGGTTGATTTTGATCCCGGTCCGGGCATTTACAACCTCACATCAAACACCTTTTCCGACGGATTTATATTGAAGCTTAACGGCAACGGCATTTTCCAGTGGGCCAAAGCCATCAACGGATATGGCTTTGACAATTGCGCGGACATGGCCAAGGGTCCAGGTGATGAACTATATATTACAGGAAGCTTCTCCGGCCTGGCAGATATGGATCCGGGTCCTGATACTTTCTGGCTTAAAGGAAGGGATAATGCTTATGCGCTCAAACTCGACAGAAATGGCAACTTTGTATGGGCCAAATCCTGGGGTGGCACCACAGGAGAATCAATATCTGTTGATCCCGACGGCAAGCTATACATAAGTGGTTATTTTGCTATGAAGGCTGATTTTGACCCTGGGCCCGACTCCTTCTTCCTTAATGCCCCTTATAGTCCGGTCCCCATTTCCGATGGATTCCTTACAAAGCTTGACAGTTCAGGAAATTTCCTGTGGGCACGGCAGTTGCACGGCAAGGGTCACGAATTCAACAGCGAGCTCGCAATCAGGGATGATGCAGTTTACATGGGAGGACTGTTTACCGACAGCATTGACCTGGATATCGGCCCTGACACATTGATTTTCTTTCCGCATGGCGGATATGAGTGTTACCTGCTAAAGTCTGATACCGCGGGTAATTTCCAGTGGGCAAAGTCATGGGGTGGTCCCGAAGATGATTATGTATATGGGTTGGCAACAGATGCGCAGGCCAATGTGTATATATGCGGACTCTTCAACGACACCGCCTGGCTCGACAGTGATGACAGCCTCCGTACCCCATCAGTTGAAAACGGGGATATCTACCTGAAGAAACTCGACCCTGACGGGAAGAGCGTTTGGATGAAGACGATAAGCGGCCCCGAATACCAGAAAGCGGATGATCTATTTATTAGTCCCTCAGGCCAGCTCTACGCAACCGGAAGGTACGGTACTTACGTTACGGACTTTGACCCTGGGCCCGATAGTTTCTTTATCGATCCGGGAAATAAATATGAATCTTTCGCCATCAAGATAACACCTTGCCGTTCCTATAGCTTCGATCATATAAGGCAGGCATGCGATTCCTTCAAATGGGTTGATGGAAAGACCTACACTCAAAGCAACTTCAACGCCACTTATACCTACCTCACCGCCAATAACTGCGATTCGGTTGCAAGACTTAAGCTTAGCATATTGAAGAACGGCAGCACTCACATTGTCAATTCGTGTAACTCCTATAAATGGACAGACGGAAAAACCTATACGAGCAGCAACAATATGGCAAGGGATACTTTCAAAAACATTAACGGCTGCGATTCGATCGTAAGGCTTAACCTGACTATCCTCAGTTCAAGCATCCGTGTCGACAGCATTGTTGCCTGTGATTCTTTCAAATGGATCGACGACATTACATACAAGGATGACAATTATGTGGCGAACTTTATGATGCCAAACTACAAAGGGTGCGACTCGATAGTAGGACTGAAGCTGAAAATACTCAGGTCGAGCTGGCGCACTGATTCAGTCATGGTCTGTGACTCTTTCCGATGGTTGAATGGCATTACATATAAGCAAAGCAACAATACTGCAAAATACATACTCAAGAACAGGGCGGGCTGTGACTCAATGATCATGCTGAATTTGACTATAATCAGGCAGAGCGAATTCATGGATACCATTGCCGCTTGTTACCACTATAAATGGATGGACGGAAAGACATACGGCTCAAATAATAATACGGCGGTATACCATCTCAGCAACTATCTCGGATGCGATAGTATCATCAGGCTGAATCTCACGATCAATTCGGTGGATACCGTCGTATTGAAAGACTCTGCCAAGCTGACTGCCAGAGTCACCGGTGCGCTTTACCAGTGGCTTGACTGCGACAAAAGTCATGGGGCGATCAGCGGGCAGACTTCAAGAATCTTTAACCCTTCGGTCAACGGCAACTATGCAGTCAGGGTGATTAAAAACGGATGCATGGATACGTCCCGTTGTTATGCTGTAACTGAACTAAGCATCATTGACAACCCTTTCGGCAGTGGTTTCAGGCTTTACCCCAACCCAGGCAACGGATTTTTCACCGTAGAGCTGGACCGTGTTTATGAAAATGTGAGCGCACGCGTACTAACAGTCGAAGGCAAAGAGATCAGCTACAGGGAATGGACCTCCACCAGCCGCCTGCAGCTAGAGACTGGGAAGGTGGCAGGGTACTATGTGGTGGAGATAAGGGCAGGCGGTAAGGTGGGGAGAATTGGAGTAGTCAAGCAATGAGAAAACATCTCTCCTATTTGGTGCATTAAGGATTCAGCATTGTAAAAACACTCCCCAAGCGGAAAACTGCGATTTTACTCCAAGTTCTTGTTTATCATAAAATAAGAGGTATCCTTGTCACACATTTATTATATTTATACAACAAAAATCCTTAATTTTTATTTTACTTATAACAGTCCTTATACCTACGATTCACAATACCTATAAATCAAAAAAGCACGAAATTTCTTCCGTGCTTTCTCTGCTTCGCGGGGTGGAGCTGCAGGGAGTTATTAGTTAATACAAGGTTTGCATTCTGTAACTCAAATTATCTTACGTGAAAGATTTTCTGGTCTTTGTTCTATGGCACAGCCACAGAACAAAGCTCCCAGGGGTGGGGACCTTACAAACCAATGTGAATGCGGCATTGCATGCCTTGCATTTTTGTTCCGCTCCCGCTTAATGAAAGTAAACTTTCAACGCCGTCCGGAAACAAAAATGCCACCCGTCGGTGGCATTCACATTGGTTTGGTGGAGCTGCAGGGAGTCGAACCCTGGTCCGGAGTAGGAAATGATAGCGCTTTCTACATGTTTAGCTGTGATTATTG
>CALMKH010000041.1 GCA_937867025.1 uncultured Bacteroidota bacterium
TATTAACGATTAACCAATAACTGATAACTTTCCTACCTTTGTATCAGTGAACCACCTGAACTGTTTTGTCATTGAAGCCATGGCTGCAAAGCTTGGAAAAATTATAAAAGGTTCGCGTGTGACCGACTGTTTCAGCAACAGTATGGATGAACTGTGCCTTGACTTTGAAAAGCTCACGGTTCGATGCATTTTTCATGAAGGAACTGTATTTTTTTACTTCAACGATGCCGCTCCCGGGAAAAACAGGTTGTTCAAGCCTCAGTTTCCTGATATTAAAGATACAATAGTAACGGATGTAGTGATACACCCGTTTGAAAGAAGTTTTCACCTGGAATTCGAAAACAACCGCAGGCTCGTATTCAAGTGCCACGGCCGTAAATCGAATATCCTGCTGTTTGAAAATGGGCAAAATACCGATCAGTTCAGAAAACAGCTGGAAAAAGACGCGGAACTCACAATGGAAGATATCCGGAGGCCCGTGTCGCCTGTCTACGACGCGAAACATTTTAAGGACCCCGAAACCTTCCTCTCCGCATATCCCTACCTCCCCCGGGAGTTTTACGCTTATGTTCAGCCGCCTTCTGAAGAAAAATTCGTTCAGGCAATACATACTTTAAGGCAGATAAAAGGATTTTCAATAGCGGATGCCCTCGACCTGAGTCCTTTATTCGAGGGAGATACCATACTTGAAGATATCAACAGATTTACCGGCAAATGGCTGAAGGAAAAGGGTTTTGCCGTTCAAAAAGAAAAGCTGAGGCTTAAGTACGAAAAACTTATCAGGGATACGCGCATATTCATTGAACAAAACCAACAGGCGCTTAAAAACATTCTGGAAGGCCGAAGTGAGGAAGAGATAGGCAATATTATTCTCTCAAATTTGCATCTTATCCCCGAAGGAAGTAAAAAAGTCACCCTGAATGATATTTATGCAAACCGCCCTGTGGAAATAAAGCTTGATGAAAAACTCAGCGCCGTTGAAAATGCAGAAAAGTATTTCCGTAAAGAAAAAAATAAGCCTCTTCTGATAAGGCAGCTGAAAGAAAAAATCGCCAGGTCGGAAACCATATTGCGAGAGCGTGAGCAAAAGCTTGAAGAAATTATGCATGCCGGAGAATCCAAATCCTTACGTCACCTGGTGAGCGAAGAAGAAAAAACAAAGGCTGAAACGGATCTTCCGTTCAGAAAATTCAGTTTCGGAAATTATGATATACTGGTCGGAAAGCATGCCGAAAGCAACGAGAAAATACTGAATTACTATAGCGACAAAAACGATACCTGGCTTCATGCGAAAGATGTAGCGGGGAGCCATGTGCTGGTAAAAGCCAGACACAATGAAACCATTCCCCAGGATGTGCTGGAAAAAGCGGCTTCGCTGGCTGCGTATTATTCAAAGAACAGGAACCAGGCTCTTGTCACGGTCGCATATACCCTCAGGAAATATGTGAGAAAGATAAAAGGCGCTGAAAAAGGAAAAGTGACAGTGAGCAATGAGAAAACTTTGCTGGTTAAACCCGGGAAATGATATACGAGGGGGATTTACAAATTACAAGTTACAATGTGGGGGAATCATTTATTCCCCGAACTTACCGCCGTTGTGTGTTGTCACCAACAGCTTGATGAACTGAAATTATCACAGACTCCAGGTCTGAGCATGTTAGTGTATACAGATTCCACGCAATGCAGAGCCATTGCCCTGAATGACGGGGTAGATTTACAAATTACAACATACAAGTTACGATCTTTATCCTTACCGCTGTTGCGTGTTGTCACCAACAGCATGATGATTTTCACTTTACACGTTCAATTTGGATGGAGTAACCGGTTCCCACCGTATCTTACTCGCTTCTCATAAAAACCACCTCCCCTAGTGCGGGATCCCGGAAAATCAGCCGGTCGGTGATATTCATAGTATCTTCTATTATAAACTCCATATTGTCGACCCGCATAAACAGCTTATCATCCTTTTCGTACAGGATAAATGCATCGTTATCCCGGTATTCGTGCAAGGTGTTATCGGCCGCCGCCTTACACACCCACAGCCTGTAAAGGGTGGCATTGTCAAGTCATGCTGCTATGCCGTCATCGTCATGCTCATGCTGTTCGCGCAAAACAGGTAATAGAGGTTATTGACGCTGCAGTGCCATTTCGAGAATCCGAGTGTCACAAACAGATTTTCCCTCAATCCGGCTAAATGATCCATAAACAAATGTAGCCATGATGATGGTTTGAAAATACTGATATTGGTTAGTTGGGGAACACCGGGTTGCTCACCTGGAAGGCGATCTTTGACGCGGTTGGCAGGGGGAGCAGATGTTCTACACAGGATGAGACACTTTCTACTGTTAGCCGGCCGGTGAAGAACACCGACCGGAATTAACAGGGATAATCCTATAGAGATTCTTTAACGTTAATATACCTTGCTAAAGGTGGCTCTGGAGGTATATGTCACATTTTTAAACACATAATATTCTCCCCCGTCTGATGTTAATTTTAATGAAGTGGTTTGGGAAGGTATATTTATGAATTTTGTATGTCCCGACGTCGATGGAGCAATGGAGAAAGGTTGCCAGGTATTTTTCCAGGGACTCGCAGGACCGTTTGCCCCAATGCCGACAAATAAGGAATCAGCCTCAAAATTAAAGTTGTTATAGATTGGATGACCATCGTAATGCGAATTGTTGACATTTGGTACTCCCGCTCCAATATGTATTGTATAGGAGCATGCGTTTCCATAATTTATACAGGGAATATGACAGGGGACTGGACAAACATATGGAGAACAGGTGATATCGGGACAAGCTTCCTGATATGCAGGTCCGCAATTTGCGTGACCGGCACTGAACGTTATTGAAACACCAATCGGCCAACCTATCTTCTGCTCTGTTAGATTAATAGTTGTATCTATTTGTGAAGGTGATGGTTTAATGTCAGGAGTTGCAACTTTTCTGTCACATCCTGATAATTGAATAATTATATTTAAACCAATAAACATAATTACTACTGTTTTGAATTTTTTCATATTTGTGATTTTATTTTTTACCTGCTCTAAGCCGTTTTTGAGTATCCTCATATTATTTATCTTGAATTTTTATACGTAGCACTGAGGTTATGTGTAATAGAGTTCAAATCCTGTGAGTATATAATATATAGGTGATGATCATCAAGATTTTTGATTTTTGCACTTTTTCCATCCATGATCAGGTTATCTCCCTTCAATTTCCATTTAAAAAAAGCTTGCTGGGAATCTGCAGAGGTGCATTTTAATACGCCTTTATCTAAAGTAGAAACACCATCCTTGTTAAAAAACAATGTATCATCTCTGACACAATCAGGATACATAGCATAAAAGTCTGTATCCCCTCCATTTATCGGGGGATTTATAATGACTGAACGTAAAACCCATTTGCCATTGGTCAACAAATCAGAATAACTCTGACCAGGCGATTGTTCTTTGACTTTCTGACTGCAGCCAGCTGCCAGAATCAATACCATGATAATAACCTTCATTAGGTACAAAATAAGATTTCTCCGCCAGCTTAGTCAAGCTATAAATAATAGATTTAGTGGTGGATGCCCATCAAGGGCATGAATAAAATCGTTGGCTAAAAGATGTTTACAATTGTGACATCGCTAACAGGGGAAGTAGGAGGAAATTATGTTTTTGTGCCAGGCTAAACTTAAGGATAAAACCGGTCGGTGAAGAACACCGACCGGCCAACAAATGTAGTCGGGAATATATGATTTGGTGGGGATGTATACTTTCCATGGCGGTAAACTATAAATTATAGTGAAAACAGTGATCTCCATATCCAATAAGCACAAGATGGTCGTGCCATACGCCTATAAATTATAGCAATTCCGTCTATTATCTATAGCTGGCAAAATGCCTCGCTTTTTTCTTCTATGGCTATCATTGCGACGGGTCCAAATGAAGACTATCATCTTCCTCATCTGTTTTGGAATGACAATTTGTTCAGTGAAAGCTAAGGATTCATCCAGTCTTTTTCTTACATGTCATCTTAACAAACGTAAAATAGGATCATTTGATCAGTTTTACCAGCGATCAGGGCCTTTTACTGAGAATTCTATAGTCTCGGTTTGTGTCCTGGCCAATAAAACCATATGCAAGCTAAAACATTTGGCCATCCAGAC
Source organism: uncultured Bacteroidota bacterium (assembly GCA_937867025.1). Lineage (GTDB taxonomy): Bacteria > Bacteroidota > Bacteroidia > NS11-12g > UBA955 > JABMMZ01. The sequence goes on from CALMKH010000041.1 coordinate 4,156, forward strand.
GCATATGGGGTTAAATGGCCGTTTTGCCAGCGTTGCATACTTAAAGTCCGGCAATGCCATCCTTTCAGCAACCGAAAACATAAAGAGCCAGGGGTTTTATCTTGCTTTTCAATCCGGATTTTCGGCAGACAGGCGTATACACCGAATCAAAAACACTGAAGTTTCCTTTGGTTTGGAATAACCGGAACCGGGATATTCTTCAATACAGCTTCAACAGAAATCTTTGTTTTTGATATCCCTTCAAGTGCAAGTAAAGACTCTGTCGTTGTTGATTTTCAGCTAAACAGGTTGTTTTATTTAAATCCTTATATTCAGCTAACCGGTAAATCCTCTTTTCATAAAAACTGCTTTATATATGGCTTAAAATACATGTTCAAAAGCGGTGTTGACGATACGCAAATCAGGTTTGCTTTTCATGATACCGGAACCCCGGGATATTACAGATACAAAGGATCATTTTTAGACAACAGAAATTATCCGGAGCTGTTTTTTGGACTTGCATTTTAGATTAACAAAATCATGCATGACAGTGTATTCAGATTCCGCGCAATGCAGAGCCATTGCCCTGAATGACGGGGTAGATGTATCTGAAGTGGAAGTTTTGAGTTAATTGGGCTAAAATCGCATACCCTATTTTTTCCAGCCTTCCAGGCCCTTCTTCAGCTTTTCCTTGGCTTTCTGCTTTTCCTCTTCCGCTTTTTTGGCGGCTTCCTGCTTTAGCCTTTCCTGTTCTGCTTTTGCTTTCTCTTCAGCTTTCCTTCTTTCCTCAGCAGCTTTTTCTTCAAGGGCTTTTTTCTCCGCATTCAGTTTATCTATACCCTGTTGCTTGATTTTATTCAGAGAATCAAGAGTCTTTTGTTTGGCTTCCTCCGCACGCCTCTTCGCTTCATCAATAGCGGCCTGCTTTTTCTGCTCAAGCTGATCTTTCAGCTGGTCCTTGATATTGTCCATCAGCTTGTTCTTCATGTCGTGCAGGCTCACTTTTATGTCAGGCTTGCTGAAAAATCCGCCTATGATGACATCAATATCCACCATGTCGCTGACAGCCAGGTTGAGTCCTTTGGTCCTGGCCTGGTCCGTAAGACTGTTAAGCATGGTATTCGCTTCGCCGAAATCCTTTCTGGGAATGGTAAGCCTAGCTACATATTGCAGGCTCTGATCCAGGCCGTAAAAACCGCTGATCTTTGCCCTGGCATTGGTCCACAATGGTAAAATGAGCGAATCCAGCCCAACCTTTCCTTTCAGCACATTCAGTCTGAAGTTGAGATTTTGCAGGGACAGGTTCTTCATCTTTTCGATCTTCAGCTTATCAGCTATCATGTTAAGTATCGGGAAATCCTTCACTTCCGCTTTGCTTATACCCATCTGAATGCCGGCTATGACAGTAGGATAAGCTATGCTCATATCCTTATTGAAGTGGTTCTCGAGCTTGATGTCCGCATTAAACAACCCATGCGTATACTGCGCCACAGGCATCAGTTTCTTTACCATATCCACATAGGTAAACGATTGTATGATGTCCATTGACTTGACATTCAGGTTCATATTGGCGAAAGGAAAATCGGGATTTTTAGAATCGTACACGCCGTTCATTCCAATATTGCCTCCCAGCATATCGACACCGAGTTTTTCGAATATGAGTTGCTCATCCCGGATGATGACATTGCCAATCAGATTATTCATTTTGAGATTATCATAAATAAGGGTATTGACTTTCGACTGTAATGTAAAGTCCACATT
>CALMKH010000042.1 GCA_937867025.1 uncultured Bacteroidota bacterium
CAGTTTGTCCAGTTTACTGGAAATTTATGTTTTTGCCGGACTGTTCCGGTTAAAGTTATACGGTTCAACCTGAACATTTTGCCATATAAAAAGCAACATATTTCATTGATCTGCGTTAACACTCTATTAATTTTATACTTTTGTAATACCCTCACACATGAATTCATCCAAGCCAATTCTTTTAAGCATCTTCCTGGGTTTATCATTCACAGCAATATCTCAGGAAGATTACGGGCATTTCTCCCTGCCAGCCTACCATGCGGAGAACCTTGGCAAAGAACCGAAGCGAAGCCTTGTGGATTCTTTTGCGTTAAACACGAAAATAGCCAGCGTGGAATTCACAAGAACCTATTACAGGAAAAAGGGAACGAAAACTTTTACCTCGCATACAACAGGCCGCTTTGACAGGCAGGGGCACGTGGTTGAAATTACCAGGGTGGGCGATACCGGCAGAAAACAGCACATTCAGGAATCCAGGTTCAGGGTTTTTGATGAGCGCGGCAACCTTGTCAGCTCGCAGGAAACCTTTTATGGCAGCATGTATTCCAGGGAATACCGGTACAACGACACCGACCAGCTTATCAAAGAATTGCATTACAATAAAAAAAAGATCTATACTATTGCCGACTATACCTACAATGACCTGAGCCAGATAAGTTCATTAACCTACAAAAAAGGAAACGGAAAGGCCACTCGGGGGTATATTTACCTGTACTATCCCGACAAGAAATTGAGGCAGGTCATCTATACAGGTAAGAAAGGGCGCACCATACGCGTATCGGACTATTCATGCGATGATGCCGGAAGAGAGGTGAAAAGCACAAAAGACACAACGCAGATCTGCACAGTCAAGAGTTATCAGCCGGACGGCGTTGTAATTACCACGATGCAGGCGCTGGGCAGCAAAGGAACGCCCTGGAAAAGCGTTACATACACGGATTCGATGAAAAGGCTTCTTAAATATGAATATTATTCAGGGAAACACTTTGAACGGCTTTATACAGAAGAGAATACCTATTCCGGAAACAGGATCCTGAAACGGAACACATCATTCCGTTCGTCTTCCGCTTCCTGGAATAAAACGACCGAATATGATGCAAATGGCAGGATCACTTCGGAAACCAATAACTGGTATGGCAGGAACAATAAGAAAAAGAAAGCGTACACGTCATCTTATGTTTACAACAGTGAGGGCCTTGTGACGTCAAAA
>CALMKH010000043.1 GCA_937867025.1 uncultured Bacteroidota bacterium
AGATAAGTGCAGCCGGCCTTTGGCGCGGGGGCTGCCGCTCCTATCAGGGGCAGGGAGGCTTCGCCTGGGGAAGTATTGGTATTCAACCCCGTTGGGGTTGAGGGGAAATTATGGGAATTGGGGGAGAAGGGAATTCAACCCCGTTGGGGTTGAGGGGAAATTATGGGAAGTGGGGGGCTAGAGCAAATATTTTTCATCGAAGGGGATTTTATGTTCCTGAAGAAGTTTCCTGAATTCAGAGAGGGAATTCTTGTGGCGATGATGTTCCTCCTGGTTTATGATGTACTGAATAAGTCGGTCTTTTTCCTTTATGGAGTATGTGAAGGCGCCGAAACCATTCATCCACCCGTCGAAATCTTTGAAAAGGCCCTCCCTCCGGATGTAATCGGAGCAGGCCATTTTAATGTCCTTGACCAGCGAAGATACGGCTACTGTCGGATGTATGTGCGTCAGGATATGTATGTGGTCCTCGACGCCGTTTATCCTGTAAGGATGGCAGTTCTTTTCATTCAGAATGCCGACTATGTAGTTGTACAGCTCATCGCGACGGTCTTTGGTCAGGACGGGTTTCCTGTATTTTGTTCCCAGAACCAGTTGATAAAGCAATTGCGTGTATGTTCCCATGATATATATGACGCAACTAAACATACTCAATCGATATTACAAACTCTGATTAATAACCGGTATTTATCAATTAATAATTAACCCCGCGCCACCGATAGAAGCGACAGCTGCCGGTACCAGGATGCCTGGTGATTGCTGCCTGCCAGAGGCGAGCGGCAGTGAGCCCGGCCGGGCATTGCAAACACCTGCAGACTGGGAGGCACTAAAGCGGATAGCGGGTAAAGGCGCCCAAAAAAGATTTATTTTTTCCGTTCGATCACGAAATCGAGCATGCTGAACAGGCTGGTTCTTGCTGCATTATCAGGCATTTCCCTGAGAATTTCAATGGCTTTGGCCTTGTATTCTTTCATTTTGGCCTGCGCGTAATCAAAGCCTCCTTTTTGCAGGACAAACGTCACGACTTCTGTTACGGCCTTGCGTTTGCCGCTTTTGTTTTTGATCAGGTTGATGATGTGCCTCCGCTCTGTTTTATCCGACTGATTGAGGGCATATATGAGCGGCAGCGTCATTTTCTTTTCCTTGATGTCGAGGCCTGTTGGCTTGCCTATATTATTATCGCCGTAGTCGAACAGGTCATCTTTTATCTGGAAGGCTATGCCTGTGTATTCGCCGAAAAGGCGCATTTTTTCATTAATGTCGTTTCCCGCCTGCACCGAAGCCGAACCAATGACGCAACAACTGGCGATAAGCGAGGCGGTCTTTTTAGTGATGATATCGTAATATATTTCTTCCGTTATATCAAGTCTGCGCGCTTTTTCAAGCTGGAGCAGCTCCCCTTCGCTCATTTTCTTTACGCTTTCGCTGACGATCTTCAACATGTCGAAATCATCGTTGTCTATGGCCAGGAGCAATCCCTTTGCCAGCAGGAAATCGCCCACCAGCACGGCGATCTTGTTTTTCCAGAGGGCATTGATACTGAAGAATCCACGCCGCATGTCGCTGCCGTCCACCACATCATCATGCACCAGCGTGGCCGTGTGCAGCAGTTCGATAAGACTGGCTCCCCTGTATGTGCGGTCGTTGATATCGCCGTGAAGCCGGGCGCAAAACAGGACAAACATGGGGCGTATCTGCTTGCCTTTCCGCTTGACAATATAATTCATTATGGTGTTCAGCAGAGGAACGCCCGTTTTCATGCTGTTGCCGAAAGTGACCTCAAATGCTTGCAGTTCCTTGTCAATTGGTCGCTTAATATCGTCTATGGAAATCCCCAAAATGCGGAAATTAAATTTTTGCAAATTAAAGAATAATATTTTGACTTATTTTTGCGGACCCAAAAAATAATTTAAAGATGCAGACCGTAGATGATTTTAACTTTAAAAATGAAAAAGCGTTGATACGCGTTGACTTCAACGTGCCGCTTGACGCTTCGTTCAATATTACCGACGACTCGAGGATAACGGCCACCGTGCCTACCATAAAGAAAATACTGGACGACGGGGGATCGTGCATATTGATGAGTCACCTCGGAAGACCTAAGGAGGGGCCGGCGGAAAAATATTCTCTCAAACATATTGTCAAGCGGGTTTCGGAACGCACAGGTGCAAAGGTGCATTTTGCCGCTGATTGCATAGGCGAAGAGGCAGCCAGGATGGCTTCGGAACTTCAGCCGGGCGAAATATTGCTTCTGGAAAACCTCAGGTTTTACAAGGAAGAGGAGAAGGGCGACCCGGCGTTTGCAGAGAAACTCTCAAAATACGGGACGTTTTATGTGAACGATGCGTTTGGTACTGCGCACAGGGCGCATGCATCAACGGCCATTATTGCCCGCTTTTTCAAGGGTAAAAAATGTTTCGGTTATGTTATGGCCAATGAAATAGCCAATGCCCGGAAAGTGCTGAATAATCCTGCCAGGCCCTTTACTGCCATAGTGGGAGGGGCCAAGGTATCGGACAAGTTGCTGATTATTGAAAACCTGATGAACCTGGCGGACAATATCATCATAGGCGGCGGTATGTCCTACACGTTCGCCAAAGCCATGGGCGGGAAGATAGGCAACTCCCTGTGCGAGGACGACCGCATGCCGCTTACCCTCGAACTGATGGAAAAGGCCAAAGCCAAAGGCGTAAGGCTGCTGCTGCCTGAAGACAGCAAAGTAGCCGACCAGTTCAACAACGACGCAAAGACTGCTATCGAGAAGAATTCGGAGATAAGCGAAGGGTATATGGGGCTTGATATCGGCCCTGAGGCCATAAAGAAATTCACAGAAGTGATTGCTGCTTCTAAAACTGTCCTGTGGAACGGACCTATGGGCGTGTTTGAAATGAGCAACTTCGAGGAAGGCACCAGGTCGGTGGCCCAGGCGGTCGCCGCAGTGTCAGAAAAGGGAGGCTTCAGCCTCATAGGCGGTGGAGACAGCGCAGCGGCCATACACAAATTTAATCTTGCCGACAAGGTAAGTTATGTGTCAACCGGAGGCGGCGCTTTGCTGGAGTATTTTGAAGGCAAAGAATTACCGGGCGTCAAGGCTGTCATGGAATAGTTATAGGTTATTAGTTAAGAGTTAATGGTCGTGAATACTCTTCGCGCTTAACTTTCCTTTGCTATTTCTCTGAAAACTTCCTAAGTTTGAACACTGAATGGACAAGGAACTGATCACCATACTGGACCACCGCCAGATTGCCAACAAGCTTAAGCGCCTGGCCTGGCAGATTTATGAGAATAATATGGATGAAGCTACCTTGTGGATAGCCGGCATTGACAAAAGAGGCATTTATCTTTCCGGGAAAATAGCGGCCGAACTGGCCCATATCAGCAATCAGAAAATCCATATGATGAAAGTGCTGATCGACCGCCAGAGTTATGAACCGACATATATGTCCGAACACCATATCGAGGAATTGAAGGATGGGGTGTTGATATTGATAGATGATGTGCTGAATACAGGCAAAACCATTATAAGCGCAATGCTTCCGCTGATCCCGAAACAGGTCCGTCGTATCCATGTAGCCGTACTGGCGTCACGCAGCCACCGCCTGTTTCCCGTAAAGGCCGATTACGTCGGCATCAGTATGGCCACCACCCTGCAGGAGCATCTGCTGTTCGACAATGCCGATGAAAATGACCTGAAGCTGGTGCTGACATAAGATTCAATATTTCTATTTTAAAGCCTCTTTATTGACGGTTTTAGCATCTGGATGCGGTTATAATCTTGTTTTTTCTTATTATTGTAAGGAAAGTTTGTTGATTGTCCATTTAAAATCTGTTTTTTCCTATGCGTATTTTGTCATTCCTCCTGAGTTTTATTTGTTTTTCTACCGTATCATCGCAGTGGAAACCATTGAATGGCCCGGAAAGCGGCCGTGCATATAGTTTTTGTCCGGATGGCACGGTTATCTATGCAGGCACCAATAACGGGGTTTTCAAGTCAGTGGATTCCGGCCGGACATGGATATGGAAAGGTCTTAATGAAGTACTGGTGGTCAGGAAGTTCAATCAGGCCTTGTATGCCTGTTCCATGAATGGTGTCTTCAGCTCGGAGGATAATGGAGAAACCTGGACCGACATCAGGTTTGATCTTCCAAATGCATATACATACGATATCCATGTATGGGATAGCAGGGTTTTCCTCGGCACTCCGTTTGGCGTATTCCTCTTGTCTCCAGCAGGTAACGCATGGGTTCGAATGAAAGGTTCGCCTAATCATGTAAGGGCCTTTGCATCGATTGGCCGTATCCTTTTACTGTCTTCAAACAGCGTCCTCCGTTATGATGACATTGCGGATACATGGGTTAACTGGAGTACTCCAGCGGTATCACCCTGGAAAATACATGTTTTTGGGGATGAATTGTATGGGGTGCATTATGGGACCTACGGATTACTGGTTTCCAGGGACAGCGGAAAAACATGGACGGATATCAGCAAGAATTTACAGAACAGGTCGGTACAATCGGTCATCGTAAGGGGCACTGAGATACATGCGGGGACATATGGTGGGGGAGTTTATTTCTCCACTGATACAGGCAAAACCTGGCATTCCCGCAATGCCGGGTTGGGCAACGGGGATGTGGAATGGCTGACTGATTTTGAAGGGAAAGTGTTTGCCGGCACCTATGGTGGAGGGGTGTATGTTTCAAACTATGGAGATACAACATGGATTCAAGCCAATCGCGGATTAGTCTCCCTCACAGCGTCAGTCCTGGTAGAGGATGATGGCAACCTGTTTGCCGGAACAGCAGAAAACGGCTTGTTTATGTCAACCGATAAAGGCAAGACCTGGAATGCTGCCAACCAGGGGATGAAGGGGTTTGGTATAAGGACAATGGATGCCAGCGGCAACCTGATCTTTGCCAATAGTGATAGCGGCATGTATCTTTCACATACGATGGGCAAAAGTTGGGAAAGGCTTGACAAGGGTCCAAAGAATACAGACCGGCATCTGGCCATTACCAGGTCCGCAGTATATTGCGGGCAGGGGGGAGCTTTGAGTGTATTTGACCCTGTGACCAAGGATTGGAAGGTGATTTTGGATGGAATTGGCGTCAATGCCCTGAAAGCCAATGGGGACATCATCATCGCCGGAACTGTTGACAAAGGCCTGTATATGTCGTTCGATAATGGTGCAAAATGGAACAACATCCAACCCTTCCCTAAATATACAAAAATTGAGGAGATTGCCATAGACGGACACATGGTGTATATCCTGTCAACGAGTGGGGTATGGGTGTCACCGGATAGTGGGAAATCCTGGAGCAGGACGGGCCCTAAATTAGAGCACGACCCTTACTACCGTCCTGTTTTTGCTGTAAGCGGCAAATATATTCTTGCAGGAACTGCCGGATACGGCCAAGGGGTTTATAGATTGACGGACAGCATATGGGTACCGATAAACGCGGGCTTGCAAAGCCGGGATATACACTCGCTGCTTATCACAGGCAATACAGTATATGCCGGTTCCGGTGCAGGCGGGGTTTGGCAAGCTCCACTGGAGGGACTGACAACCGGAATCAGCCGCACAGGGAAAATGGTTGTTTCAGGCAGGATATTTCCCAATCCATCGTTGGGGACATTTGCTATACTTAATCCTGAGGATGTTGAATCTGTAAAGGTGTATGACTATTCAGGAAGGCTTTTATTCTGGCAGTCATCAGCAGAAGGAGGTGATTTTAGCAGAATTGACCTGAGCCACCTTAACAAAGGCATCTATACTGTGATTGTTCAGGAAGGGCCAACGACGTTTGCCGATAAATTGATATTGAGATAGTCCCGGTTTTCCCGAATGTTTACCAGTGGGACAAGACAATAATTGTCTAATGAACCGAACACGCAACATTCATCGCTTATACCCTAAATCTTAAATCTATAATTTCCCTTAACTCCTTATGCAGTTTGCTATTGCTTGCAATGATGGAATCCCCAAACAAAAAATCATTTCCGCCCTTGAAATCACTGACCTGTCCTCCCGCTTCCTTTATCAGTAAACAGCCAGCCGCCACATCCCAGGCGTGAAGACCGTATTCAAAAAAACCTTCGAATCTGCCGCAGGCAACATACGCCAGGTCAACTGCCGCAGAGCCCATACGCCTTAATCCATGCGTCGATTTCATTAAATGCCGCAATGTGTCCAGGTAAGCATCCATGTGTACGTAATCGTAATATGGAAACCCTGTAGCCATAAGCGATTTACTCAAAGCTCCCTCGGGCGAAACGGATATCCTTTCACCCTTCAGCCAGGCCCCGCCGCCCTGCCAGGCAGAGAACAGTTCATCCCTCCCTATCTCGTACACGGACCCTATAAGCAGTTCTTCATCCTTAGCCAATGCCACACTAATGCTGTATACGGGAAGATTGTGAATGAAGTTTGTCGTGCCGTCAAGGGGGTCGATGATCCAGTTGTATTGGGCCTTGCCTTTATCGGAAGTGTTTTCTTCTGTGATAAATCCGGCCTCAGGCATTATATCGCCCAGCCCTGCTACCAGCATTTTCTCCGCCTCCACATCCACATAGCTTACGAGCTGGTTGATGCCTTTATCTGAAACCGCTTCTGTAGAGAAAGACTTTCTCTGTTCGCTGATATATGCGGCCACGCGTGTGACCAGGGCGTTCACTTCGCCTGTTTTTTCCTGCAAGTTCATGCAGCGAAGATAAAAAGGAAAAGAGAATTAAGCGTTAAAACTTCAACTAAGAATTACAGCTTTCACCCGTACCTGAATGGATGCTCCGTTCATCCTGAACAATGCCGGTCCGGCTTTTCCGGGGAGAGCGGCTGTTTTATCACCTGCACAGTCCATTCCGGCACTTGCCGAAACAATTTTGCTCTGTACAGCAAGTATCTGTGGATGCAACGTATCTGTCTGAAAAAATGCAGAGCGGATTTTGCGACTCACCGGCACTATCTTAACAGTCGCCGCATTCATTTTAATCAGTAGCACACTGAGCTTTGTAACAAAAGACGACCAGATAGTATTTAAAGACGGAAGGATGTTCTTCAAGTAAAGCCAAAAGGTTTATAAAACGGCATAAAAGTTTCAAAAGACGGATAGAAAGTTTACAAAACGGCTTTTTTTCTTCATTTGAAGAAAAAAAGTTCAGAAGAAAGCTAAGCTGTAACATAAGAACACCTCTTTGTTACGCGAGAATATCTGTGTGTGACACATGAATACCTGTACAGGACAAAAAAACCGGTCGGATGCTTTCAGTATGGGGAAGTGAACTCGTACTGTTGAGGACTGTTCCTGATAAAATGGGGGGTAAGGCATGAAAAAATGACTGAGTTGCTGATCAGGTTCGCCGAAACTGCAGGAAGAAACAATGGATATACTTTCATGCCGGAGCCGCTACTGCAGGGATCAGGCTGTCAGATAACAAGAGAGTTTTTCTCTATGGGAATACAGACACTCCAGCCTGTATGACGCCGCTTCAGTCCACTACGAGTTTCTTTGTAAGGACCGCAGTGGCAGTGATCAGTTGCACAACGAAGGAACCGGAAGGCAGCAGGCTTACGTCTACACCTGTATTGTCGGAGCCTTCCCGGGTAAGGACCTCGCGTCCCTGCAGATCATATATTTTTATGCATTGCAGGTCGCTTACAGGCGAAATGGAAAACGATTGCCTGCATGGATTGGGGTAGATCTCAGGATCGCGGAGGGAGCTTGCCCCGATGGCTTTGGTACCGGAAACAGCCGGTCCAGATGATCCATCCTGAGCATACACAAGGGCCGCCAGAAATACCTGGCAAATGAAGAGGAGTGATTTTTTAGTCATAAGATTTAATTTTTTTGATAGCAAAAACGGCAGTGTTTCCCAGGCATGGTGCAGAGGCCTGGTCGTTCGTCTGTTTTAGTTACAAGTTTACCTTATTATTAGACAAATTATAAAATAAAAACGCTGCTTTCGACGAAAACAGCAAAAAATGAGAGGATTATTGCACAAATTCATCAAATCAACTCTTTGTGTTACCTTTGCGGCATGACTCAAAAAGCGTTCCTGATGATACTCGATGGATGGGGTATTGGCAAACATGATTTTACCGATGGTATTTTTAATGCTGAGACACCTTTTGTCGATTCATTGTATTCCTCTGTGCCCAATACCACGCTTACCACTTTCGGCAATGCCGTGGGACTTCCTGAAGGGCAGATGGGCAACAGCGAGGTAGGTCATATGAATATCGGGGCGGGCAGGGTGGTATGGCAGCAGCTGGCCCTTATCAATAAAAAGTTTGAGGACGGTTCAGCAGCCAACGAGCCAGCTATAGCCCAGATTGCGGCGTATTGCGCAGCAAACAGCAAGCCTCTTCACCTGATAGGGCTTGTAAGCGATGGTGGTGTCCACAGCAGCATAGAACACTTGGTGGCATTGTGCAGGATATTCGGTGAAAAAGGATTGCCGGCTATTTATATTCATGCGTTCACCGACGGCCGCGATACAGATCCCCGGAGCGCTGCAGGGTACATCCGTTACCTGGAGGATAAGATACAGGGAACAGGCGCGCGCATAGTGTCGGTGGTCGGCAGGTATTATGCCATGGACAGGGATAAACGTTGGGAAAGGGTAAAACTGGCTTATGATTTAATGGTTAACAGTGCCGGCGACCGGTTCCCGGATGCGGTGACAGCCATACACACCTCATATGAAAAGGGTGTGACCGACGAGTTCATCATGCCTGCCATCATAGGGAACGGTGAGGGAAGGATACAGGAGCATGACGCCGTATTATGCTTTAATTTCCGGACCGACCGGGGACGCCAGATCACCCAGGCCCTGACGCAAATGGATTTTCCCGACTACAGCATGAAACGGCTGAACCTTGAATATGCAACCATGACCGAGTATGATCACACGTATCAGGGAGTAAAGGTTATTTTCCATTCGCAAAATGTCAGCAACACGCTAGGCGAAGTGATCAGTCATGCCGGTCTGGCACAGCTGAGGAGCGCCGAGACCGAAAAATATCCGCACGTCACCTTTTTCCTATCAGGAGGAAGGGAAGAGCCTTTCCCGGGAGAAGATCGCATTATGGAGCCATCTCCCAAGGTGCCTACATACGACCTGCAGCCTGAAATGAGCGCCTTTCCCCTGACCGAAAAAATACTGGAGGCTGTAGATTCCGGTAAATACGACTTCATTTGCCTGAATTTTGCCAATACCGATATGGTGGGTCATACAGGTGTATGGGAAGCCATACTGAGGGCTGCCGAGGCGGTTGATGCCTGCGTTAAACGTATTGTAGAAAGGGGCCTGGCGAGAGGCTACCAGTTTGTGATTATTGCCGACCATGGTAATTCGGATGAGGCAAGGAACCCGGATGGATCACCTAATACCGCACATAGTGTCAACCCTGTCCCATGTTTCATCATCAGCGAAAAATGCAAACGCATCGAACATCCCGGCAAGCTGGCGGACATAGCTCCAACAGTGCTTAAACTGATGGATGTGCCTGTTCCTCCTGAAATGGACGGCAAGCCTTTATTCTAGCAAGGTGTTCACGTACTTTAATTCACCAGGTGGTCTTTCACATCTATTTCTTCTGTTTCATCGCTGCTGTACCGGAAATACAAGGCGGTCATGGATGCATAGATGAATGCACCGAGAACAGCGCTGGCCAGGGAGGAGAATAACTGGGCTATGATAAACGCGGTGATTGACGCGGAACTGTCCCCGACTACCGCGGAAGTGATAGCGGCAATAATAGTGGACAGGATAATAAACGCAATACCAATAATGATGAAAATGAGAAAGAGCATGAGTGCCCTTTTAAATGTCAGGTGCCTGAAACTGTAGCTTATGGCATCGGCTATGCCCATGTTGCCGTGTACAATGGCCGGGAACCCGAGCGCGAAACGGAGCATTTGTATCATGATCATGATAAAGCCCAGGAAACCAAGGATGATGCCGAGGGCTTTTGAAAGGGTCATCAGCGTAACGATGATAAAAAAGAATATGACGGTTGCAACCGTATAGAATATGGCATATACAAGCACATACCCAAGTATGGTGAATATTTTGCCGGACAAGGATTGCGCCAGGGCGCTTGCAAAGCTGTTGTTCCTGTACCGTACCTCATTGTCGTTTAGTTTCAGCATGGTATAAAACATCCAGCAATAAATCAGCAAACCGATTAACATGGTCAGGAAAAAAAATGTATAATTGACCGTGGAAAACATGCCTGCGATAACCTCTGAAGAATTGTTGCTGTCCTCTGCTATTTCACGCATCCTTTCACCGAAGTTCATAAAATCCGCCATGGTCCAGTTAAAACTTTTTATGAACAAAGGGACTAGAACAGCAAGGGAAATGACAGTCATGACAATATTCAGGACGATACTCGGAAGCAATATTCTTTTGAACAGCGACATGGCGCCATCAAAGGCCTGCGATCTGAATCTGAGCAAGTATTCTTTCATCCTTCAACAATAAAGATTGTTTTTAATAATGTCAAATTTTTTAAATATAATTTTTCCGATGTAAAGAATTATTTTTGCGGGCTGTATGATCAAAGGGAAGAAAATAACGGTGGTGCTGCCTGCCTATAATGCTGCTTCAACACTTGAGCAGACATACAGGGAGATACCGTTTGACATAGTGGATGAGGTAGTGCTTGTCGACGATAACAGCAGGGATCAGACCCTTGAAAAAGCAAAAGAACTCGGTATCAAACATGTTGTGAAACATGAGGTGAACAGGGGATATGGGGGGAACCAGAAATCCTGCTACTCCAAAGCGCTCAGCCTTGGTTCGGATATTATCATTATGCTGCATCCGGATTACCAGTACACGCCCAAGCTTATTGAAAGCATGGCATACATTATTGCCAATGATGTTTACCCGGTGGTATTCGGCAGCCGCATCCTCGGAAAGGGCGCCCTGAAAGGCGGCATGCCCATGTACAAATATATTGCCAATCGCATGCTTACCTTATTCCAGAATATCATGCTCAACCAAAAACTGTCCGAATACCATACAGGCTACAGGGCATTCGACAGGAAGATATTTGCGGAAATCAATATTGAAGCCAATTCCGATGATTTTATTTTCGATAACCAGATGATCGCCCAGATCTTCCATGCGGGTTTCGAAATAGGGGAGGTAACTTGTCCCACCAAGTATTTTGAAGAGGCGAGCAGCATCAATTTCAGGAGAAGCAGTATCTACGGACTGGGTGTCCTGGCTGTGTCATTCCAATACCGCTTCCAGAAATGGGGTCTTGGCAACTTCAGGATATTCAGGAAAAAATGATTCCCTTTTGGTGTTATTTCCAATAAACACCTACCGGCAGTAATTCTTTTTATAGGTATCCGCCTCCTTGTATCCGGCTTCGATTGCCTTCTGCCAGTCGCTGCATGCTTCCATCTGCATTTTCAGGTTATTGTAGGCAACCCCTCGCAGCGTCAGTAGCAGTCCGAGAGCTGCATAATCCGTATCCAGAGCGTTGCCGAACGACCTGATGGCCTCTTCGTTCCTGTTCAGTTGCAGCTGACAGAATCCGGTATTGAAGTAATATTCGGGATTATATTTATCTCCTGCGCTCAAACGTTTATAATCGGCAATGGCTTCTTCGTATTTCAAACCGGCTGTGTGGGCGTCAGCCCTGTTGGTAAGCGCTTCCTTGTGTGAAGGATTGTTCAGCAATATGATGTTGTAGGCATCGATGGCCTGGCTGTAATCCTGTGCGTCGTAATAAATGTTTCCCTTCAGCATCCAGAGCGAGGAGTCGGATGGGTCGATGCGGTAACACAGGTCGATATCCGCTATTGCTTTTTCCGTCTTTTTTGCTTCCGCATAAGCAAGGGCCCTGCTTTTCAGTGTTTCAGTATTCCGGGGATAAAATGAGAGGTATTGTGTATACCAATAGGTCGCCTGCTCGTAGTCGCCCATCTCCTCCATCAGTAAGGCCAGGTTGTTAAGCACTCTGTGGTCTTCAGGCATTTTTGACCTGTAAATGAGGAAATCGGCTTCCGAAAATGTGTAATTGTTTAATGCCTGATGAGCGAGCGCCCGGTTGTAGTATGTTTCGGAAAGATTGGTGTCGATTGACAATGCCTGGTTAAAATCCACCAGAGCTACATTCGGCTTATTCAGCATCAGATAACATGTGCCTCTCTGGAAGAACGTTACGGCAGAGCGGTGCGAATGGACCAGTGATTCATCAAACGCAATGATGGCAGCCTTGTAGTTGCTGTCCTGCATAAGCTTTATGCCTTTTCTGAAAAGTTCCTCATGATCCTGGCAGTAAGCCTTTCCGGTGTGGAAGCATAATAGGGCGAGACATAATTTAACAAAATGGCGGATGTTCATGTAATGACAAAAATACACTTCAAAAATTTGAAATTGCAAAATAGATATCTACTATTGTGGAATGATTAATATTGAGGTGGTGTTAAGTCCGGCATTGCTGCACCTGACGAATGTAAAAGACTGCAATGTAGTGGTTATTGACATTCTCAGGGCGACTTCAACCATATGCACAGCTATTCATGAGGGAGCGGTTTCGGTCAAAGCGGTGAAAACTCCTGCAGATGCACTCAAACTCAAAGAGCTTGGGTATCTGACGGCAGCCGAAAGGGATGGCCTGAAATTGCCTGGTTTTGACTTGGGGAATTCACCTTTTGACTGTATGAACGGAATGGTAACGGGCAAGCATATAGCCCTTACCACAACGAATGGCACAAAATGTATTGAAGCCGTTGCAGGATCAGGTCCGCGGAATGTGCTCTCGGGCAGTTTCCTAAATCTGGAAGCCCTGGCCGGCTGGCTGGTGAATGATGGTCATGATATAGTATTGTTGTGCGCGGGGTGGAAAGACAGTTTCAACCTGGAGGATACCTTGTTTGCAGGGGCTCTCGCTGAAAGTGTTAAGCGTAAGGCACCATGCAGGATTGACTGTGACGGTACGCTTATGGCTATGGATCTTTATGGTTGCGCAAGCGGAAACATATCAAAATTCCTTGAAAAATCATCACATTACAAGCGCCTGTCACATCTGCACCATGAGGAAGATATGAAATTTTGTCTGCAACATTCTGTTTTTGAAGACATTGTGGGTCTTGTGGATGGCGATATGAAAAAAATATGAACCTCAAGGTTTTAAGAATGCCCGCACATACAGATCATTTAAAATGGCTGACTTACAAAAGGCGGTATAAATTGCTGATATATAGATATTTATTAATGGTTGTTGAATCAATTGGCTTAACTGGTAAAATCCGGTAAAAGATCCGGATTTTTTTTTGTCAAAAAAAAGTTGGAATAATTAAAAATTACCTTAATATTGCTTAAGTTTTTAATCAATATGAAAAAAATAATACTCATCTTAATCTCAGTGCTTGCTCTGGACACCTTGTCAGCGCAGTACTACTATGTATCCTATCCGAAAGAGGGGAAGAATCCCGGAGAAGTGAATACTGATGGTGAAAATCCAAGTCAGCTGTTGACCGGCTGGTCTTCAATCTGGACAGGTCCTGCCACTTCAAATGTTGAAGTCAGCCCTGAGCAAACCATTCCATTCACTTTTAAATTCAACGGTAACACTGTAACAAGTTATAAAGCCTGCAATGCCGGTTTTGTCACTTTCGATGTTTCATCACCGCTCAAGCCTTCAGGCTTCTCAAACCTCACATTACCCAATGCCAATATTCCTGACAATTCCGTATGCATACTTGGCATGAAACCGATCAACAATGCCACTTACAAGAGTGCGATTGTTACAAAAACTTTCGGAACAGCCCCCAACAGGCAACACTGGATCCAGTTCAACTTCTTCTCTGAACCTAATATTCAGAACGGTTGGACTTACTGGTCAGTTGTACTCGAAGAAACCACCAACAATATTTACATTGTTGATATGAAAACCCTTTGCGTAACATCTGCCGGTCAGATTTGCTCAAGCAACATTAAAATGTCTGCAGGTATACAGATAGATGCCGGACTGGCCTATACCATCGCAGGTTCTCCAAACCTGCCTGCCGGAGACATCTCCCAGAACCTTTTCACTGCAAAAGACAATTCATATTACATGTTTGTCCAGGGTACACAGGCTGCCAATGATGCAGCAGGTTATGCCAGCACCATCCCTGATTTCTTTGCCCTGACTATGGGATCTCTGCCGATCAGCGGAAAATTCAAGAACATGGGTTCTGCAGCAATCTCTTCAGCTGATATCAACTACAGTATCAACAATGGCGCTGCGGTAACAGCTGCTGCTTCTTCCGTCAATATAGCAAAGAACGGAACTGCAACTGTAACAAGCCCTACTAACTGGACTCCTTCTGCAGCCGGCACTTACAAGATCACAGTTTGGCTGAGCAACCTCAATGGCTCTGCTGATCCGAACGGCGCCAACGACAGTGTGACCAAGACCATCACTGTGCTTGACAATTATGTGATAAGGAAGCCGCTTCACGAAGTGTTCACCTCTTCCACCTGCGGACCTTGTGTTGCAGGTAACAGGAATACCGATGAGAATATATTCCCGCTCTACAATGCAGATGATTACACTGTCATCAAGTATCAGATGAGCTGGCCTGGCGCAGGTGACCCTTATTATACTGCTGAGGGCGGTGTAAGAAGGACCCTGTATGGTGTTAACTCTATCCCTAACATGCAGGTGGATGGCGGCTGGAACGGTAATGCACAGATCTACACTTCTGCACTTTACGATCAGTTCAAGGGCAAACCGTCTTTCATAAAGATCGATGCCACCCATACTATCAATTTCAAGAAAGTGACCGTTAATGTGAAGATCACTCCTCTTGCAAACTACAACAATCCTAACCTGAAACTTTTTGTGGTGATCAACGAAAAGCTTACCACCAAGAACGTTGCAACTAATGGTGAAACTGAATTCCGTCACGTTATGAAGAAAATGCTTCCTGACGCCAACGGTACCGTTATCGGTTCTATCACCAAAGATAATGAAAAGGTGTTCCCAACATTCAACTTCACTGTTCCAGGCGTTACAAGGTTGCCTTTAAACGCATCCAATGCAATCAATGTGAACACTGAAAACTCATTCGAAGAGCTTCAGGATTGTGAAGTGGTTGTATTCATCCAGGATGTTTCCACCAAAGAAGTGTATCAGTCTGCCAACTCTGTCGGAACTGTGCTGGCCATAGACAATCCTGAAGGTATCAGCGGTGGTATCTCTGTATATCCGAACCCTGCTACAGACATGGCTTCAGTTAAATTCAACCTGAACAACACCAGCAACGTAAACATCAAGGTTTACAATGCGATGGGACAGCTTGTTGAAACACTTGATAACAGCGGTCTTGTTTCAGGAACCAATGATATTAAAATGAACACCCAAAGCTACGCTAAGGGCATGTACACTGTTCAGATCGACGGTGAAGGTTTCACCGCTTCTGAGAAGTTCATCGTCCAATAAGCGCTTTAAACGCAGATATTTAAAGCCCCGGTCAGGTACCGGGGCTTTTTTTTATGCATATTTTTTTATAATATTGTATATTGTCATGTCAAAGCGCGGGTGCATATGTCTTCTCATTTTTATTTGCGGTAAGTTTCTGACGGCGCAGAATTATTATCCGATACGCCACGACGGCAAGCTGCCAAGGGGATATATCCTCGACAAAATCTATGAAGCCGGCAAGACAGTGCATCTTACCCAACCTGCAGAAAGCCAGTTATCCGCCCCTGGGCAAATACCGTTTAACTTCTATTTCTACAATAAACCGTATACACAGTACAAAGTCAGCGACAATGGCTATATCACCTTCGATCTCACCCAAAATGTTTCGTTAAATCCTGATACCGTTCTGCCGCTCAATTCCATTCTGGGTTTCTGGCAGGATTTCAAATTGCAGCAGCTTCCGGTACCTAATGATGGCATAGGTGTGCAGGCTTTTTCATACACTGTAGGACAGGCGCCTTCAAGGGCGCATATTATCCAGTTTTATGGATTGACATTGAAGTCAGACCTCCTGGATAAGCCCATTACCAACGCATCGATTTATGCATTCGCCATTATTTTATATGAGGGCAGTGCAGGGCGTTTTGATGTCGTTTTCAGTCCTTACGGGAATAAAGAACTGTACGGGACTATTGGTTGCAATAACGAGGATAATACAAGTCACAAGATACTTAACGATACGCTCTGCAAATTGCCTTTCCAGTTCTCGTTCGACCCCGAAAATTTTATCGTCTACCAGTTTGCAAAAGGCACGCAGCCTGATTACGACCTGGCCATAAGGGAGATCAAGCTTGGAAAAATATACCAGGCAAATGCTATCGTCAATTTTACGGGCGTTCTCGCAAATACGGGAAAAAAGGAAGTCAGTTCACTCTATCTTAATTACGCCATTAATGCAGGCGATACGATCTCGCATTTTATTGACGGCATAAACCTGAAAGGCGGCGGGGAAGGCAGTTATTCATTCAGTCATCCTGTGTCATGGCTTAGTGGAGCCACGGGCTCTCTGAATGATGTCAATTTCTGGCTTTCGAAACCGGGCGGCATGGAAGATGAGATAAGCTCCAACAGCAATATTCACAGGAAAGTGTTGAGGAATAACAATAATTATACGGCGCTGAGAAACATATTGTTCGAGGAGGCTACAGGAGCGTGGTGCGGTTATTGTCCCGACGCCCACCTGTTACTGAAAAATGCCATTAAACAACATGGTTCACGAATAGTGCCAGTATCCTATCACATAGAAGACAGCATGTCCAATGAGTCAGGGAACATTATCCTGTCTAATTTTGTCACCAGTTATCCGGATGCCATCCTGGACCGGAAGATATTCCTCGGAAGCACCAGCACCTGGATGACAGAAGTGAATAACCGCCTGAATGTAAAAGCACCTGTTGCAATTCAGATCGAAGAAAGATCGTTCAATGAGCAGACGCGTGAGATCGGTTACAGGGTGCGGGTGAAATTCACGGATTACTGGTATGGCAACCTTCGCCTGGGGTCTATTGTGACTGAAAACAATGTCAGAGGTAACGCTTTGCCTAACATCTGGAGCCAGTATAACTATTATAGTAAAGATCATGCAGGGGGCGTTGGAGGCTCATCCCACCCGCTTTATAATGAAAAGGAGCACATGGACGGATATATTCATCAATATGTTCAGAAAGCCATGCCCGGCGGTCCCTGGGGAAATGCATCCGTTATTCCCCAACTTGTAACGCCCAACTCCGAGTATACGATGGATTATACCTACGTGTTGCCTGCTGCGACCTTTGTACACTACGAAGTGGATAATAATACCGAATACTGCAATACAGTGGATGTGCCGGGCCAGAATGAAGGATGGAACATACCGGCTAATATCAATCTGATTGGATATGTAGCTGAATACAATGATACGGATGTGATGGACAGGCCTGTAATCAATGCAGGGCAAAGAAGGTTATGGGATCTGTCGAACACGGTCGCCGAACTTAAACGCAAGGGTCCTTTGGTTATTTTTCCAAATCCTGCAGACAATGAAGCGGGTCTGAAGATGGAGCTGGAACATGCATCCGGTGTGAAGGTTTTGGTGACCAACCAGGTAGGGGATATTGTGCTTGACGAGTATTACGGAAACCTTTCTTCAGGCAGCAATCTTCTTTTTTTAAAAACATCCGGTCTTGCCAGCGGAATATACCAGGTATATGTCATCACGGAATCGGAAACGTTTATCTCCCGTTTGAGTATTTTACGATAACTGTTCAGTAAGTATGCAATAAATTCCCGGGTTTTACCCCGGGAACTTATCACGATATTCATAGGTTATCTCAGTAAAGTGACTGTGCCTTCATATTGATATTCTTTGCCGTCATATGCCATTACGGTAACCACCCACATGTACACATCCTGCTGCGCCCTTTCTCCCCTGTACTTTCCGTCCCAGCCTTCGAACTTGTCGTCGGTGGCCCAGAGCAGTTCGCCCCAGCGGTTGAACAG
>CALMKH010000044.1 GCA_937867025.1 uncultured Bacteroidota bacterium
TCCCCAGATCATCATTGGTAGTCCCGAGCAGATTTGAACTGCTGACCCCTACATTATCAGTGTAGTGCTCTAACCAAACTGAGCTACGGGACTGAGTAATGGGAAATGCGCCCGGGTTACTAATGTTGTCTGGATGAAGAAAAAGGAGAAGAAATAGCGAACAGTCATAATTTGTCTATGTCTATAAGACTCTAGAAAGGAGGTGGTCCAGCCACACCTTCCGGTACGGCTACCTTGTTACGACTTAGCCCCAGTCAACGGTATTACCCTAGGCGACTCCTTACGGTTATCGACTTCAGGTACTCCCATCTTCCATGGCTTGACGGGCGGTGTGTACAAGGCCCGGGAACGTATTCACCGCATCATTGCTGATATGCGATTACTAGCGAATCCAGCTTCATGAGGTCGAGTTGCAGACCTCAATCCGAACTGAGAACGTCTTTTTGGGATTAGCATCCTGTTACCAGGTAGCAACCAATTGTGACGCCCATTGTAGCACGTGTGTAGCCCTGGACGTAAGGGCCATGATGACTTGACGTCGTCCCCGCCTTCCTCACTACTTACGTAGGCAGTATCTTTAGAGTCCCCAGCATTACCTGATGGCAACTAAAGAAAGGGGTTGCGCTCGTTGCGGGACTTAACCCAACACCTCACGGCACGAGCTGACGACAGCCATGCAGCACCTAGTTTTGTGCTCCGAAGAGAAGTTCCCTTTCAGGAACGGTCACTAACTTTCAAGCCCAGGTAAGGTTCCTCGCGTATCATCGAATTAAACCACATGCTCCTCCGCTTGTGCGGGCCCCCGTCAATTCCTTTGAGTTTCAACCTTGCGGTCGTACTTCCCAGGTGGATTACTTAACGCTTTAGCTTGGTCGCTGACAGTATATCGCCAACAACGAGTAATCAACGTTTAGGGCGTGGACTACCAGGGTATCTAATCCTGTTCGCTCCCCACGCTTTCGTGCCTCAGCGTCAATAATGGTTCAGCAAGCTGCCTTCGCTATCGGTGTTCTGTATCATATCTAAGCATTTCACCGCTACATGATACATTCCGCCTACTTTAACCACATTCAAGATCTTCAGTTTCAATGGCTGTTCTACAGTTAAGCTGCAGGCTTTCACCACTGACTTAAAGATCCGCCTACGCACCCTTTAAACCCAATAAATCCGGACAACGCTTGGATCCTCCGTATTACCGCGGCTGCTGGCACGGAGTTAGCCGATCCTTATTCTTACGGTACCGTCAGTATGCTACACGTAGCACTTTTTCTTCCCGTATAAAAGCAGTTTACAACCCAGAGGGCCGTCATCCTGCACGCGGCATGGCTGGGTCAGAGTTGCCTCCATTGCCCAATATTCCCTACTGCTGCCTCCCGTAGGAGTCTGGTCCGTGTCTCAGTACCAGTGTGGGGGATCATCCTCTCAGACCCCCTAAACATCGTAGCCTTGGTAAGCCGTTACCTTACCAACTAGCTAATGTTGCGCATGCTCATCTTTAATCCCCGGAGGTTTGATAATCAAATGATGCCATTCGATTATGTTATGGAGTATTAATCCCGATTTCTCGAGGCTATGCTCCAATTAAAGGTAGATTGCATACGTGTTACGCACCCGTGCGCCACTTTCATGTCATATTGCTACAACAATCTCGTTCGACTTGCATGTATTAGGCCTGCCGCTAGCGTTCATCCTGAGCCAGGATCAAACTCTTCATTGTAAAAAATTTGTCTTGACTTCTTCTCAAAGTTTTTATTTTGAGGTCCGCTATTTCTTCTCTTAAATCTTCAAAGAACTTTTCCCTTTTCAAAAAAGGACTGCAAAAGTAATATCCAGTTTTTATATCTCCAAAATAATTTTTAATTATTTTTTCGACTCACTCTTTCTTCCTTTTACAACTCCATTCAGAACGGGGGTGCAAAGGTAGTTTTTGTTTCCAGATTTCCAAATTTAATTTTCAGTTTGTTGAAAATATTTTTCTATCTGTTTGTCTGTTATTGTGTACAGTCTTTTTCAGAACGGGAGTGCAAAGGTAATATCCTTTTTCATAAAAGCAAACATTTTACGGAAAATATCTAAAATTGACCGCAATGCATTGATAATCAACTTGCTTGTTTTGGTTTGCTTTGTTAAAAGAATTCGCCGTCCTTCCTGCATCCTGGCAGCTTCTTTTGTTTTCCAATCATAATTGTTCTTAAAAGTTTCCAAAAATGTTGTTTATACCCCTTTTTTCACCCCACTTACACCTTATCAGCCCAATGTTTTATTCCCAATGGATTTACCTTGCCGCCTTTTCCTGAATTCATATCATGAATATGAAAAATTTACTCCTCATCTCCATGACTTCCTTATGCCTGCTCACCCTGTCTTGTAAACAGCATGCACATGCACGCGGTATATCATCAATCCCACCTGACAACAATCCAAAGAAAAAGTTCATCCCCGGCAATCATGATACGTGCTGGACCACACAGATTAATGGAAAACGTGATACATTCATGATGTGGCAGAATAATGAATTGCGTTTAACATTCAACCAGGGGGAATTGCTGTATCATGGCCTTTACATTTCAGATGTCACAGCATGCGGCAAAACAGCAAATACCTATAATAGGTGGTCCGGACAGGACCTGACGGATACAATAACGTCTGCGGAGCTGACCGATTCTACCCTGGTGATCAGGGCCAAAACGGTTATGTGCAACCAGGATGACAGCAGGGAAGGCTTTATAAGAATCGACAGCACTGGCATATTGAACCTCAGGATTTCACGTTTTGGCAGACCTATGAACAGTATCCCGTTCTGCTGGATGGAATGCCATACATATTACTTCAGATGTATTGACACACAAAGGATATCAACTGTAAAATCCGTGATGCTCAATGACGACAGACAAACTCAGATCCCTGTAAAACGCGAATAAAAAAAGTCCGGATTTCTCCGGACCTTTTCCTCTTTAGTATAATTAATCAATCCAATACTCCTGCTATTCTATAACCACCTTCACGCTCTCTCCCGAATCACTTACCACCATATATATACCGCGCGCCCATCCTGCAGTATGCACCCTGCCCTCAAGCTTGTCATCCAGCGTCATGCTGTGAACCCTCGAGCCTTTCATGTCATATATGGTGATGTCACGCGATCCTATATAGGAAATGTCGACTGTCAGGTAGTCGTGCGCGGGATTGGGGTATACGATCATCGTGTAAGGCTTGTGGATGGGTTCAATGGGATTCCTGTTGTCATCACGTATGACCACTGAATGATTGGTCTCTATGGGTGAATTGTAGTCGAAGTAAATCGACGCCTTATTTGTAATGCTGTCGCCCTGCTTCAGTTCCCCGTCGATCTTGGCGTCAAAAATGATAAACCCTTTGCTGGCTGCTTCGTTGAACGATTTGGGTTTGAGATTGATATTCTCAAATGTCCAGGTCACTACATCTCCCTTCAGTGTTGGTACTCCATAGTGATGACTGGCAGCCACCATCTGGAACTCAAGCACCGGGAGCTGCAGGTTGAGTGTGTCCACCACAATGACCCGCCTGGCGTCATCATTGCCCATGTTCTGGAAATCGATATGGAACCTGATCGACCTCAACCCTTTTGTCACATAGCCTTCAGGTATGCAATGCTTGGCATTGGGATCATAACTGTAAACAAGCGTCTGAACAATGCTGTCCGTGTTGTCAAGGCTGTCTTCCTGGAATGCGGGTATGAGCCTGGCCTTGTGCCTCACTTTCTGACCGGCGCTGTACTGGGTATGGGGATAAAGTATCTTTACTCTGATCCTGTTCCTTTCAGTGGCAGGCAGGTCAGTAAGGGCATAGGTAATGACATTCCCGGTTTTCGAGCTGTGGGAAGGTGAAGAGGAGATATAGGTGGTATTCGGATCAAGAGTGAGATTTACCGTGACATTTGATTTACTCTGGTCACAATCCCTGTTAAATATCTCCAGGTTCAGAATAACGGTATCCAGCAGCCGCGCCCTGGCAGAAGCCCATGACCTGAGGGCGAGATTCCGTTTGGCTGATGTTTTCCGCCACAGCGGCAATAATATGGTATCTTTCGTCAGCTTGGAATTGTATGCCTCCGACCCTATGGCACCGGTAAACGGCGGCATAAAACATGAATCCTGCGACTGCTGCCCTTCTCCTGCATATACAAAGTAATAATCCTCATTCTCCAGAGGATAAAACGTAAACTGGCCGTTAATATCTGTCTGACGCAGTGTCTGGTTGGACTTTTCATAAACATTGAATATCCCTGTCGCGTCGCCCGGGGTATCAAGCTGAAAATTCCTGTTCAAATCCTTGAATATCTTCAGCCGTATGCTATCAAATCCCAGAACTTTCAGGGAATCTACCCTCACTTCGCCTGTATGCCTTAACTCTGTCCCGCCAAAGGCAAATCCATTCTTGCTGATATAAAATAAGTTTTTGCCCGCATTGCTTACAAGTGTTGTCATCCGGATATCCTCAGGATACGTATTGTGAAAATAATATTTCAGCGCATGGTTGCTGTATTCTGCAAACCTTGCCGCTTTGTTCAGGTCCGACTTTGAATGCGTCAGGAATAGCCGGCCCTTGAAAGCCTTAAGCCGCACATTTTTGAATCCTGTAGAAAATGTGTCAAGCACTCCGCCGGGGGCAAGCTGCAAAATTCTCCCGCTCACATCCGCTGCATATACCTGCTTATTGACCACCGCAACACTGTTCAGGTTCGTGTGATGGGTATAATACGTACCCCACAAAGAGGGAGCCTTATGAAATAACAACTGGTTGTGAAAGGTCATAAAAAGTGTATCGTTGCTTACATCCATTTCAGAAGGCCAAAGACCTTTAACCATGTATGACATAGGGAAACCCACAGTTGAGAATCCCAGCCCGTTGTAAGCGGAAACCTGCCGTCCCTGACCGGTGAAAGATGAATCACCTCCTGAAAAATACACCCTGTTATTGAATACGGCCGTTTTGATGGAGTGATTGAAGCGGCTTATCTGTCCGCGGAAATTCCATGTGCTTCCATTATACTCATATACTTGCTGGAAAAAAGAATCCGGATTCGATACACTGCTGAGATGAAACCTGTTATTGTAAAAAAAGCATTCCGCGAACTGCCCCTGGGATGATTGTATGGTTTCGTTCGGACGCCCATACTCCTGCCAGGACTGGCTTCCCAGGGTCCATTTGTATACCACGGTCGAATCTGTTGATTCGTTCCGCGTAACTACATAGAGATTGCCTGTGGAATCCGTGCAACCGCAAAACACAGTGTTGTTTATTCCCTGTCCGAGGGGTTTTACATTCTGTGCAAGGGAATGACTGCATGGAAACAGCAAGATGGCCAGGAAAAGACAGGACACTGCATAAGCATAATTAAGCTTTAAGTGTAGTAAAGAGTTTCTTTTCATAGTGATGGATTAGAATTTATACTGGAGATGTAAGTTGTAATTGCTGATAGTAACCTTGCTTTTCAGCAGGCCGTAGCCAACATCGTATTTCAGGATGTTCTGCTGCCTTTGCGCTTCAAGGCCCAGCCACCACGAGCGATAGACATGCCTGTTATACCTCAGGCCTGCCGACCAGCCTGAGTTCAATGCGCTCCGGATATTGTCCTTTAACGACACGGTTTTATATTCCGTTAAATCAAACGTCTTGCCTCGGGAAGCGGCAAGGAATGAGAAATTAAGTCCTCCTGATATCTGAAACTCATTTTTCTTTCTCAGGCCGGGTGTCAGGGTATATGCAAGCTTCAACGGCATGTGCACGAAATTAAGATAATTTGTGCCGGAATGCTGGATTTTTACTTTGCCTGTCGTGTCGCGAAAATAACCTATGATCCTCCCGTCAGGTTCCCTCCACGGAATTTCTTTCCTTGTGTAATCCATATCCACTTCCTGGCTGATCCGGCGATATTGAAGACCTGTACTGATGCTGAGCGGGAAATTCTCGGATATACCTATGTCGATATTCAGGTTGCCGAAAAAAGAACTCGATCTTCCTGTTGCTGTCTCAAACAGCTGTGGCAGATCCTTGTGCACCTTTTCAGGATGCTCTATCTCTGCTATGCTGAATTTCACGGGTGATATACCGGTTGAAAAACCTATCGCCAGCCGGTTATAATGAACGGGCCCCAGTTTTGGCCAGTCCTTTTTGCGTTCCTCCCTGAGTTTGCCGGTCAACCCGGCCTGTATGTCATCCTCCTTTATGGCACCTGCATTGAACTTCCTGATCGGCATGTGCATCAACGTAAGTTCAGGTTCAAAGCCCTCAGGCAGTTCATAAATACCTTCCACTTCATGGTCCGGATCTGTCCCGGTATGCCTTCCTGTCCCATATTCCTCGCCGTCTTCGGTAGCATCTGTCTCTGAACGGCTGGCATTCCACCTGTTTTGTCCCGGACGCTTATTCCTGTCATTTGCGCTATGCCCTGCCTGCGTTGATGATGCCTGATCGTGCATCTGCGGACCATTCCCTCCACTGGAATTATGCCTTCCTTCACTGGATTCAGCGCCATTTTTTCCTGCAGCATATGCGTCCTCCGTACCAGGGCTTCCACCGGTTTCCGGACCGCGGTAAACCTCTGTCGCAGGCTGATGACCGGTCTGCCCATGCCATCCTTTTCCGATCCAATACCCGATGCCCAGGCATGATATGGCTAAGACAACACTTAAAAAGAACCACGGCAATACCCGTTTCTTTGTCTTTTTTCCGCCAAGCTCTACCGTCAGCCTGCTCCACTGCTCATCCCTCAACGGTTCCATATGCCCTTCAAAGGCATTCTTCAAGGCCTTATTAAGCTTATTGTCTTGTCTCATTGTGTAATAGTTTATTTTTTACCAATTCAGCCAGAGCCCTTTTAGCCCTGCTGTATTGTGATCTCGATGCTTCTTCACTTATATTGAGCTTATCCGCAATCTCCTTGTGACTCATTTCATCAACAACATACATATTGATAATGATCTGTTGATTACGCGACAGGGAATTCATGAGTTTCATGGCTGTTTCCGCTTCCATGCTCACCTCTTCAGGGATATCCGTATCCTGGATATCCAGCGCCTGGTCGGAAATATGCTCCACCATCAGGGCGCTTTTCTGCTTTCGTAAAAAATCGAGAGATGTATTGACCCCGATCCTGTTGATCCAGGTCTTAAGGCTGCTCTCCCCTTTAAACTTATCAATGCTCCTGTACACTTTCATCATGCTGTCGTGGAAAATCTCTTCCGCATCTTCCCTGTTCCCCGCATACCTCAGGCAAACGCTCATCAGGAATGGGCCATACCGGTCGTACATAGCTTTTTGCCCCTTTACTTCTCCTTTTGAGCAGGATCTTATGATCTCTTTTTCTTCCAAACAGGCGCGGGTTTTTATGAATAGACGCAACTTATCCTATTTTTGTGACATTTGACGCAAAAAATATCCGGATATTAAAAATCCGTACTTTGCGTTATGAAAGAATCTTTATGAAACTATTGTTAAGAAAATGAAAACTGTTGAATTCCTATTGGGCTGGTAAATTCTGATCAGCGCCCCATTAGCCGGGCTACATACTTTCCAATAATATCAAATTCCAGGTTCACCACATCGCCTTCCTTCAGGTATTTAAACACCGTATGTTCGTAGGTGTATGGGATGATGGCTACCGAGAAACTTTTCTCGCCGCTGTCCACCACAGTCAGGCTGGTACCGTTTACGGTAATGGAACCTTTGGAGACAGTCACCTCATCGCCGGCGTACCTGAAATGATACGTCCAGCTGCCGCTTTCATCCTTTACACCGGTGCAAACGGCGGTGCAATCCACATGCCCCTGCACGATATGTCCGTCAAAACGCCCATTGGCCGGCATGCATCTCTCCAGGTTCACCATGTCCCCCCTTTTCCATCCTGAAAGGCTTGTTTTCTCAAGTGTCTCCTTTATGGCTGTAACCCTGTGAATATCGCCATCCACAGATACCACAGTCAGGCACGCGCCGTTATGTGAAACGCTCTGGTCGATCTTCAGCTCATGGCTGATGGAAGACCTGACGCTGAAGTGCACATTCGACTGCTCGCGCTGCACATCTGTTATTTCGCCCATGGTTTCGATTATTCCGGTAAACATCGCTGCAAAGTTATGCATTATGAATGATATTGAATGAGCGGGAAAGCAAGCCATTCCGGCAGGAATCCGGTTTCTCGACAACAACCCAGGTTCTACCTGCAATACATGACGTTCACATTCCCTGCCGAGCCTCTCAGTTATTCATTATTCATTGTTGATTAGAATTTTGCGACGAGCTTCAGATTGAGGCGTCTTCCGGTAAGGTAATTCGGCACGCCGTAGGTGTTATTGCTGAAATCCTTGATCCACAGGTAGGAAATCACATTATTGATCTGCAAAAGGTTATAGATGTCTACCCCTATCCACATATCCTTGATATGCTTGCTTGTCAGTTTGGTCGGCCTGGAAGTATCGCTGCTGATAATCACCTTGCTGAAGCCTATATCAACCCGCTTATACGCCGGAATGGTATTACCTTCCTTGTATCTTGCGGATCCACCGAGGTAATATGGCAGCCCTGTGCCAAAATTCAGCATCAGGTGCATGCGGTAGTTCGAATTGGTCTTGAGTTCGTCCTGGAACATGATGGAAGCGCTCACCCGCCTGTCAGTCGGCCTTCGCAACAGGGGCGACTCCACTTCCACGCTGTCTTTGACGTATTTTATGATCTCGTCTGTTTTCAGCACGCTCAAAGTAAACCAGCTTTCAATGCCTTTAATGAATTCGCCGTTGACCCTGGTATCGAAACCTGTAGCATAGCCCCGGGCCGAATTGGTGGCATAATACCGGATCCTTATATTGTCGAGGACATAAGGCACAAGGTAATCCATATGCTTGTAGTACGCCTCGGCAAAGAATTTGAACGGGCGGTTAAACTGCTTGAACTCGAATTCAATACCTGAAACATAATGTATGCTGCGCTGTGCCTTGAGACCTGTATTGACGGCCCCGTTAAAATCCCTCATTTCCCGGTAGAACGGCGCCTGGTAATAATAGCCGAAAGCACCTCGTAATACTATATTTTTCCTCTGGGGTAAAGAATCATACTGGTGTCGGAGGTTATAGGCCTTGTTCGGTTCAAAATATATCTGTGCCCTGGGTGAAAAAAGCGACTGTTCGTTGAGGGTCGAATACAGGTACCTGAGCCCTGTTACCATGGACCACTGGTTAAAACTGCCGAATCCCTGCTGATACTGTGCAAAGCCTGATATGCGCTGGTTGTATATCTTCGTCCTTGAGTTGATGTATTCACTGAGTTCGAGCTTGTTGCCCGATTGTCCGAACGGGTTGATGTTATACTCGCTTGAGTCGCTGTACTTCCACTCCTTGAACCTGTCTTCAATGCGTTCAGCCTGGTACCTGGCTCCCCACATGATTTTTCCCGGATGCCTGTAGGTTTCAATCGTTTTGCCGTTATGCCGGTTCTTTATCCCCTTAAGCTTGATTGTCCCCTGGTGCGAAAAATTGTAAACCTGGAAATACAGGTCATTGCGGGCATGATTAATGAAATATCCGTATCCCAGCAGGGCTTTATCTCCGCCGAAGTTGCTGGAGCCAAGATTATTGTCTATCTCCGATATCTCGTACTTGCCCTGGATGTCATAATGTTCGGTTTCATTGGATGTATATCCGGATGCCATGAACTTCAATTCCCTGCCGAATTTGTTATATATGAATGACAAGGCGCCCATCCCGCTGCGATAATCCACTATTTCCTGACCATCCATGCCAATACTCAGTTTCAATGCGCTCTGCAGGGTGCCGAACGTGGTTTCCTGGTATTCGGGCTCAAACCGGAACCTATTCTGGGAATAATTGACCAGCATTTCTATACGGTTATAACGGTTGATGTAAAAGGTGATCAGTGACTGTACGTCTCCGAAGCGCGATTTATACAAGCCTTCGGCATCGAGCGAATTCAACACGTTCTTATTTCCCCTGTAGCGGCCACCGATAAGGTAGCTGAGTCTTGTAGAGTCCTTCGGTCCTATCCTTTGCTTGCTCTTCCAGACCCCTTCCACATATGCAGATGCGCCCAGCAGGCCTGCCTGCACCCCTGATGCATTTTTTTTGGGATTGCGGTAATTGACATCGAGAACCGAGGACAACTTGTCGCCGTATCGCGCTTCAAAGCCCCCGGCTGAAAATATCAGGTTGTTTACCATATCCGGGTTGACGAAACTAAGCCCCTCCTGCTGGCCGCTCCTGATCAGCTGCGGCCTGTATATCTCAATGTCGTTGACATAAATAAGGTTTTCATCATAACTGCCTCCTCTTACATTGTATTGCGAGCTCAATTCATTTCCGGAGCTGACACCCGGCATGGATTTCACGTAGTCGTTAAAGTCGCCTGTAACGCTCGGACGGCTGTCCATAGGTTTCAGCACCACGACAATGCGCCCGGGGTCAGGATCTTTACGTCCCTTTTTGACGCCGCCGGTAATGGTGTCTATTTTATTCAGCTTCATGACGATATCCTTCTGATAGGCCTGGTCGTCCTCCATGTCGGGGATCACTATAAACAGTTCATTATAACCGTCCAGGTTGAAATGCAGGACATTTTTCCTTTCCGTGATGAATGGTACACGGTAATTACCCGCGCTGTCGGAGAAATAAACCCGTGTTTCAGCGCGATTGCTGATTTTCACCTTCGAAAGGGCGGTGCCACTCTCGTTTTCTATCTTTCCGTAAATATAGGGTTGCGCCAGAACAGGGGTTAAAGCCAGTAATGATATAAACAGGACTGCGTACTTCAAAAAATTATCCGCTGGTTTAACGCTGTTAAAGTTGAATTATTGTTTAAGCCTGCTGATTGTGTCAATCGGCTGACTGGAAGAGAACACGGTATTACCGGCCACAAGCACAGTTGCGCCGGCATCAATGAGTTTTTTGTAATTATCAAGGGTCACGCCCCCGTCAATCTCAATATCGAATGTAACCCCCAGCCTGGCCTGCATATCTTTCAGCTGGCCGATCTTCCGGTAGGTGTTCTCGATGAACGACTGGCCTCCGAAACCAGGATTTACACTCATAAGGCACACCAGGTCCATATCCCCGGCTACATCTTCGAGCTGCATGACAGACGTATGGGGATTGACCGCCACCCCCGCTTTCATCCCTGCTGCCTTTATAGCCTGCAGGCTTCTGTGCAGGTGCGTGCAGGCCTCAATGTGAACCGACAGCACGTGTGCCCCTGCTTCGGCGAAACGCTGTATATACCTGTCCGGGTCCACGATCATCAGGTGCACATCAAGCGGTTTCCGGGCATGTTTCTTCAGGCTTTGCATAACCGGAAAACCGAAGGATATATTGGGAACGAACACTCCGTCCATGATGTCGACATGGAACCAGTCGGCCTGGCTTGAATTGATCATTTCAATATCGCGCTGCAGGTTACCGAAATCTGCTGACAATACACTTGGGGCAATCTTGTAGGACATGGCGCGAAAATAAGACATTTAAGGGAAAATTAAGAGCCCGGGATCCAAGATTTAAAGTGGGCAAAGGGAACCAGCGGCAGAGACCGCTGTTCCGTCAACCGGATACCTCCACCGTATTGGTCCTGCTTTACAATAATCCATTCTGAATCCTCCATTATCCCTTTCTCAATTATCTCCCCTATATTCGCAAAAAATTTCACCATGCGTTACTTTGGCTTTTGTATTTGTTTATTCATCTCCGTAAACCTCTGCGCCCAGAAGGAAGAAGATGTATGCAGGCGGTTCAGGACTGATATCCAGTACCTGTCAAGCGATCAGCTTGAAGGCCGGCTTACAGGCTCCCTGGGAGAAAAACGCTCATCGCTTTATATAGCCGACGAGTTCTCAAAATATAAAATCACCCCCCTGGGTGATTCAGGCACCTACCTTCAGAATTTTTCCATCATCAGGCTCAGGCTTAACCAGAACAAGGAGCCAATGACCTGGACTGACAAGCAGCATCGCATCATAGGCTTACGGGCCACAACAGGTGATTTCTACCCGCTGGCTCAAAGTACCAATTCGGACAGTATTGAAAGGGCAGGCATCTTTCAGGCAGGATACGGCATAAGCGCCCCCGACCTGAACCACGATGATTATAAAGACACCGCCGGCATCCGGGGCAAAGTATTTGTCATAAAACTGGGCCACCCCGAAGGAACCAATGTGCATTCCAGGTTCGAACCTTATGAAGGCCTGAATTACAAAGTGGACCTCGCTGCCAAAATGGGGGCCAGGGGCGTTGTATTTGTGCGGACTGACAGCGTGGACAAACCCAAAGGCATGCTTGACAGGAATGTCAGGCCCAGGAATATTCCGGTCATTTATGTCAATACCGAACAAGCCTCGATGCTGATGGCCACGGAAATCTCATTCAGGGTGAACATCCTCCAGATGAATTCGACAGCCCATAATGTGGTGGGATTCCTCAACAACAAAAAGAAGAAGACCATTATCATAGGCGCACACCAGGATCACCTGGGATATAATGAGTTCGGCGGAAGCCGCGACACCAAAGGCGGCAGCATACATAACGGCGCTGATGACAATGCCAGCGGGGTAGCCATGATGATGGAACTTATGCGCAAGATCAGCAAAACCAGGAAATACAAGAAAAACAATTATATTTTTATAGCGTTCAGCGGCGAGGAACAGGGATTGCTTGGCTCAAATTACTTTGTCAACCACCCGCCGGTCGATATGAAGAACGTGTTGTACATGATGAATTTTGACATGGTGGGAAGACTCGATTCCTTAAAAAAGTCACTCATGATATACGGCGTAGGCACCAGCCCCGAGTGGAAACCCGCGGTGGAAAAACTGAAACTGGACACGACGCAGATCAAGGTTAAAACCACGGAAAGCGGCACCGGAAGCTCCGATCATACGAACTTCTATTATCAGAACATTCCCGTTCTGCACTTTTTCACCGGCCAGCACTACGATTACCATATGCCTTCCGACGATGAACCAAAGATCAATTACCACGGCATGTACTTGTGTTACGATGTCGTTATGCAGATGATAAAGGCCGTCAACAAGAAAAAACAAATGCCGTTCACCCCGACCAAAAGCGAAGAAAGCGCCCGCATGAGCTTCAAAGTCACGCTGGGCATTATGCCGGATTATATCTACGACGGGGTGGGCCTGCGTGTTGACGGTGTAAACATGGGCAAGCCCGGCGAGAAGGCAGGCCTTTTAAAGGGCGATATCATATTAAGCCTCGGCGATTATACCATCAGCAACATCAATGACTACATGAAAGCGCTCGGCGGCTTCAAAAAAGGCGATACTGTCAAGATGAAGATCAGGCGCGGCAACGAAGAAAAAGAATTAAGTGTAACGTTCTAAAAAAGCATGAAAATAACGGAACATATAAAACAGGCAGACAGAACACTTTTCTCTTTTGAGATACTTCCGCCGCTTAAGGGTGACAGCATTGACAGCATTTACAAGGGCATTGATCCCTTAATGGAATTCAGGCCCTCCTTCATTGATGTTACATATCACCGGGAGGATTTTGTTGAAAAGAAACGGCCCGACGGATCGTTCATGAAGATATCCACTAAAAAAAGACCGGGCACAGTTGCCATATGCGCTGCGGTCATGCATAAATACAAGATCGATACGGTTCCGCACATCATTTGCGGCGGATTCACAAAGGAAGATACCGAAAACGCACTCATAGACCTGCACTTCCTGGGCATAGACAATGTGCTGGCGCTGCGAGGGGACAATGCCAAGCACGAGCAGATATTCAATCCCGAAGACGGGGGAAACAAGAACTCGCTTGAGCTGATACACCAGATAAGGAACATGAACAGCGGCATATACCTCGACGAGGAATTATCCAATGCCAATATTACCAATTTCTGTATCGGCGCTGCGGCTTATCCTGAAAAACACCACGATGCCCCCAACCTGAAATCAGATCTCAAATTCCTTAAAAGAAAAATAGAAACAGGAGCGGAATTTATTGTCACGCAGATGTTCTTCGACAATTCCAAATATTTTGAGTTCGTAAAAAACTGCAGGGAAAATGACATCCATGTGCCCATCATCCCCGGAATAAAACCGCTCACCACCAGGAACCAGCTGACCGTATTGCCTAAATTATTCCATATTGACATCCCCGACCAGCTGACGGATGAGATTGAACATGCCAAATCCCCTGAAGCCGTCAGGCAGATAGGTATAGAATGGGCGGTGCAGCAATGCAAGGAGCTGATAAATGCCGGGGCCCCGGTCCTGCATTTCTATACGATGGGGAGAAGCGAAGCGACGAGGAAGATTTGTGAAAACATATTCTGATAGATTTTGAACGGCCTTGTTATCAAATCGACCGGCAGCTGGTATAGGATCAGGCAGGAAGACGGTTCCATACTCGAGGCGCGTATTAAAGGCAAAATAAGGCTCAAGGAGCTCGATACCACCAACCCTATCGCAGTGGGCGACATCGTTGCTTACGATTATGAGAGCAGCGGTGATGACACTTACGGGGTGATCAGCTCGGTGGCACCAAGACACAATTATATTATACGCAAAAGCAATAAGCTCAGCAAGCAGGGACAGATCATTGCCGCAAACCTGGACATGGCCATTCTTGTGGTGACCCTTTCATCCCCCAAGACATCTCTCGGCTTTATCGACCGTTTTCTTGTCATGGCCGGGGCGTACCATATCCCTGTAACCCTGGTGTTCAATAAAGCTGACCTGTACGATGAGGGAGAAAAACAGTATTACATGCATCTCGATGCTTTATATACCGGCCTGGGATATACCTGTGTGCTCTCGTCTATACATGATGACAAGCATTCACCTTCACAGCAGTTGCTCCCTTTGATCAGTGGAAAAAAAGTACTCATCAGCGGTCACTCCGGCGTGGGTAAATCCAGCATACTGAATGCGCTGCTGCCTCTCGCCCGCCAAAAGGTGGAAAAGATCAGCGATATGCACCAGAAAGGAAAACACACCACCACATTTGCCGAAATGTTCTTTATAGATGACAAAACAGCGATTATAGACACCCCTGGCATAAGGGATTTTGGCATTATCGACCTCGAACAGCCTGAAATAGGCCATTATTTTCCGGAAATACGGGCCCTGATGCCCAACTGCAGGTTCCATAACTGCATACATTTGAACGAGCCGGGTTGCGCCGTGATAAAAGCTTACGAGGAAGGTACCATCTCTGCCAGCCGGTATTACAATTACCTGAGTATCCTGGAGAACCAGGATATATTTAGCTGAAACATCAGGTGCAAGACTCCTGTACACTATAGCAGGCTTAATAACCAAATCATTAAAGCCATATAACTTACAATGGGTATGACAATAAGTAAAATATAAGATAGTTTTAAAAACCCATTGCGACGATAAATTGCTCCCCGCTTTCTCTTTACAGCTGAAATACAGCTTAAGACTAAGGCCGCAACATATGCTGCCAAACCTACACCTATAAGATCATTTACAAGGGTAACAGCAATGTACGGCCCAAAGGCAATAAACAAACCTCCCAAGACAATAATACAAAGAAGAATACATGCAATTATGCCGTATGTATCACTTTCATAATCGGGACCGCTCTCAATTTTTTCTGTTTCTGAAACGTGATTTGAAGAATTGATAACAAGGGAATGCTTATCCGGCAAACAGGCCGGACTGTACCTTTGTTTACTCTCCCTAACAATTGTATCCGCCATCAATATTTGTGAACTATCATGAAAGACTTTTCTTTCATTTTTGAAATAATACGTTGGAAGAGGCAACTTATCCAG
Source organism: uncultured Bacteroidota bacterium (assembly GCA_937867025.1). Classification (GTDB taxonomy): domain Bacteria; phylum Bacteroidota; class Bacteroidia; order NS11-12g; family UBA955; genus JABMMZ01. Next base: position 15,799 of record CALMKH010000044.1, read on the forward strand.
TTTTACCCGTGATATTTTCTGATTATGAGCCGTATGTTCTTTAGGTCCAAATATTTCAATGTTGATATTCCATCCGGCACTATACCGCCTTTTTTCCAATACCCCGCAACTCTGAAAGATCAAAACTACAGAAAGAAACAAAAAGATATTCCTCAGGCGCATTTGCCATTAAAACAAAAGAAACGGACTTACCCCCCAAAAAAGGAATCCCGGGTTAAAGAAGGTATTTGACTGTAATTAAGTGAATAAATATCTTAAAAGCCGCAATTGCAGCCTTTTTTCTGATTGCCTTTGCCCACGCCCCTGCTGCTTCCGCAACTTTCCAAAGCCAGGAACAACACGGACATGATACTCAAAATGATTAGCGTTTTTCGCATACTGAGAGACAAAAGTACGGAATTTCAGTTAGAAATTCGTGCAGCCTGATTTGGTCTGACGCCCCGCAAGGCTTTTGCTGCTGCTGCAACTGCTGGCCATAGCCATGAATGCAACTAAAATGCCTATTAATACAACTGATTTTTTCATACTTATAATAACGCAAATTGCGGACCGTTTCGTACACCCGACTTATAGAAATAAGCAATATCCCCATAAAAATCATCAAATTGAGACCTGTTCCTAGGACAATTCACGGCTTGTGACTACTTTTGCCGCATGGAATTAATCAAGCACGGACTGGATATCCTCATGCATCTCAACCAATACCTGAGCATCTGGATACAGGATTACGGGATATGGATTTACGGCATTTTATTTCTGATCATATTTGTTGAGACCGGACTTGTAGTGATGCCGCTGTTGCCCGGCGATTCACTGCTCTTTGCGGCAGGAGCCCTGGCAGCTTCGGAAGGCAGCCTGAACATCGCCATATTGATTCCCCTGCTTATGGCCGCAGCACTGCTGGGGGATAATACCAACTATTTCATCGGCAGGTTTTTCGGTCAACTGATCAAAAGCAAGCAAAAAATATTGTTCCTTAAACGAAAACATATCGAAAAGACAGAAGCATATTACGCCAAGTATGGCGGAAAAACGGTCATCATTGCTCGTTTCGTCCCTATCGTCCGGACTGTCGCACCATTCGTAGCCGGCGCCGGATCCATGCAATACAGGAAATATATAGTCAACTGCATAATCGGCGCCATTCTCTGGGTGGGAGGCGTTACATTATTGGGATACTTCCTCGGCAAGCACCCTTTCGTCCAGAACAATTTTGAAGTGGTGATTTTCGGCATCATCGGTATATCCTTATTGCCTATCCTGGTGGAGGTAATCAGGGCTAAAATGAATAAAAAATTACCCTGATTGATTTACGTTTAATCATTCACTCATAAATTTAACCCATGCCCCTGCTTGGCCTTATAGGTTTTCCCCTTTCCCATTCCTTTTCACCGCGCTTTTTTATGTCAAAATTTGAGCGTCTCGGATTGCATGACTGGGATTACAGGCTCTTTCCAATCGAACATATCAGCGAACTGCCACAACTCATAGAAAACCATAAAGACCTGGTAGCTTTAAATGTGACCATTCCACACAAACAGCATGTATTGCGCTTTTGCGGCACTCTCAGCGATGAGGCCGCAGCTATCGGGGCATCCAACCTTATCACCATAAAAAGAAACGGTCAGCTGAACGAATTAAAAGCCTACAATACCGATTATTACGGGTTTACTGAAAGCATCAGCGACTGGTACAGGCAGATACACGGAAAGGCATTGGTACTCGGAACAGGGGGAGCGTCCAAAGCCATACAGTATGCGCTGAAACAATTGAATATTGATTTTGACGTTGCGGGTCGTTCGGGACCATTAACATACCAGAACATCCGCCTGTCCGGTTACCAGCTTGTCATTAACTGTACGCCGGTTGGCATGTACCGGGAAAATGGCAGCCCGGAAGAATACCTTCCGCTCCATTATGAAGATGTCAGGCCTGACCACTATTTTTACGACTTGGTATACAATCCGGAGCATACAGCCATGATGAGAAAATTTGAGGGAAAGGGGGCCAGGGTAAAAAACGGCTTACAGATGTTGTACCTGCAGGCCGAACGCGCCTGGACTATCATTAACAGTTAAGGGATACAGACAAACCGGCTCAGTTCATCATATAATAAAACCATCCGTTCACCTGCCCCGTCGCATGATCGATCGTTATCACCATGGACTGCTTCGGATATATCAGGTAACCATACACAGTCCCGGACAAGCGTGTTTCAGACTTTCCGTATGC
>CALMKH010000045.1 GCA_937867025.1 uncultured Bacteroidota bacterium
CATACATTCGTATAACGGATGAAAGTCAAAGAACCTGTTACGGAGTATGTAAAGCTCGATAAGGAAGGCTCATATACGTACCTCGATTATCTTCGTTTCCAATTTAAGGAGCGGGTAGAACTTTTCAGAGGTAAAGTAGTGAAGATGAGTCCGGCGCCCAATAGGATTCATCAGACAATTATGTCTAATCTCGGTCGTGAATTGGGAAACTTCTTTTACAAAAAATCCTGTCAGTATTTTCCATCGCCTTTTGATGTGCGATTATTCCCGTTAAAGTCCGGGAAAGATAATACTGTGGTGCAACCTGACGCCTGTGTAGTCTGCGATGAAAAGAAACTCGATAAGCACGGCTGTGCCGGTGCTCCCGACCTGGTCATTGAAATATTGGCACCAGGTAATTTACGAAAAGAACTGGATATAAAATTTCGTCTTTATGAAGAAGCAGGAGTAAAAGAATACTGGATTGTTGAGCCTGCCAATAAAACAATTTTATTATACCGTTCCCTTGACAAGACATTTATTGCATCAAAACCCTTTGTTGAAGGAGAGGATGTTGAAAGCATTTTGTTTCCTGTCCTGAAAGTGCCTGTCACGGAAATTTTTTTAAATGTCAAATAACGACACATGAAAAACATACTCTTTGTTTTAGGATTGCTGGTGTGCAAACTAAACGCCCAGGACAAACTGACCAGATATGTCAATCCTTTTATCGGTACAGGCGGTCACGGGCATACATTCCCGGGTGCTACAAGGCCTTTTGCCATGGTGCAGCTGAGTCCTGATACGCGGATTGACGGATCCTGGGACGGCTGCAGCGGGTATCATTACAGCGATTCGTTGATTTACGGATTTTCACACACGCATCTCAGCGGCACCGGTTGCAGCGATTACGGCGATTTAGCGTTCATGCCGACACATGTATCCAAGCCGGTTCAACCGATAGAGAACATCGATACCTTGTTCGCCTGGTATTCACATAAGACAGAAAAGGCCAGGGCGGGATATTACAGTGTAGAGCTTAATAAGGGAAGAATTAAAGTGGAACTGACTTCCACCACCCGTGTTGGATTGCAGAAATACACCTACAAATACAGCGGGTGGGCCTGGATAACGCTGAACCTTAAACACAGGGATCAATTGCTGGAAGGGAAGATTGAGCAGAAAGATAAACACAGTTTTTCAGGACTCAGGCGATCCAAAGCCTGGGCGGAGGATCAGCTGTTGTATTATTATTTTGAGGTCAGCGCGGATCCGTCCGAGATCAGGAATGATGGCACAAAGATCCATCTGGGGTTCCGTGTCAGGGCCGGCGAGAGCATTATGGTAAAAACCGCCCTTTCAGGTGTTGATGAAGAAGGAGCAAAAAACAACCTGCTGCAGGAATTGCCTCACTGGGATTTCGACAAGGTGGTAAAAGAATCGGAAGCCGCCTGGGAAAACGAACTTTCGAGAATTAAAGTATATGGCGGGAAGGAAGAGGAAAAGATCATTTTCTATACCGCTTTGTATCACTGCATGATTCACCCCAGCATTATGAACGATGTGGACGGCCGTTACCGCAGCAGGGACAAACAGGTGCACAAGGCTGAAGGGTTTGACTATTACACCGTCTTCTCCTTATGGGATACACACAGGGCCTTGCATCCGCTGTTGAATATTATCGACAAAAAGCGTTCACACGATTTTATCAGGACCTTCAAGGCGCAGTATGAACAAAGCGGCAGATTGCCGATGTGGGAACTGTGGGGCAATGAAACGAATTGCATGATAGGGTTTCACAGTGTCAGCGTGATACTGGATGCATATAAGAAAGGAGTGATCACGAAAGAGGAGTTGAATGCCATGTACCCGGCTGTAAAAGCCGAGGCCATGAGCAACAGGTTCGGTTTGGATAAATTCAGGGAAAAAGGATATTTGGAAGTGGGGGACGAGAGCGAAAGCGTGAGCAAGACATTGGAGTACAGCTATGATATGTGGTGTGTTTCTGAAATTGCTCGTTTGCTTGATTCTAGCGAAGACTATAAGTACTTCGACCGGTTTTCAAGAAGCTGGATGAATCTGAAAGATAACAGGACTGGTTTTGTAAGGCCAAGGAAAAACGGAGGCTGGCTGGAGCCTTTTGATCCCAGGGAGGTGAACAACCATTTTACGGAAGCCAATGCCTGGCAGTATAGTTTTTATATGCCTCATTATGAACAAAAAAATCATAGTTTGTTGGATAGCTTGTTTAAAACTGATTCAAGAACCACCGGGAGGGAACAAGCAGATATCACAGGGTTAGTTGGCCAATACGCGCATGGGAATGAACCAAGTCACAACACTATTTATTTGCTTGGAAAACAGAACAGGGTGAAGTACCTGGATATGGTGATGAAGGGATTTTATAAAAATTCTCCGGACGGTTTAAGCGGAAATGAAGATTGCGGACAAATGAGCGCCTGGTATGTGTTCAGCGCAATGGGATTTTATCCTGTGAATCCTGCAAGCAACAAGATGCCAGCAGGTATGATGTTGTTTGACAGCGTGACCATTGGTGATAAGATAAGAATTAAAAAAGATCATACTGCAAAACTAAATGAAGTCAATTTAAGCTTCTGGGATAGGAGTTATCTTGTTTCCGGAAGGAATCTGTCAATATCTTCATTATCACGATACAGACAGGCGCCATTCATCTTCGCCGGTTCGCAGGTATTCAGCGATTCGCTAAGCATTTCTTTAGTGTCCGGAGAAGCAGGACCTGTAATCTATTCCCTGGATTCGGGCAAATCGTTTCATGATTATGATTCCAGATATCCGTTGGTTATCTATAAAACAACAACAATTGATGCGTTAAGCATAGGAGCTAACCTTGACAGAGTAAAAACATACGGAAGCAGATTTGAGCATAGCGATACCTCCACCGCCACCTTCTACAAACGCCCTAACAACTATGCCATCACCCTGCACAGCACTTACAACAAACAATACACAGCCGATGGGGACGAAGGCCTGCTGGACGGTCTGAAGGGCGATACCGACTGGCGCAAGGGGCGCTGGCAGGGCTATCAGGGCCAGGATTTTGAGGCGGTGGTGGACCTGAAAAAAGAAATACAGGTAAATGCGATTTATGCGGGCTTTTTGCAGGATACACGTGCATGGATACTGATGCCATCAACCGTTATATTTTACGGATCAGCAGACGGGGTTAATTTTGAAGAAATCAAAACCCTGAAGAATGAAGTCGCAGATACGAATATGGCTGTTCAAAGGCAGGAATTAGGTGTAAAATCAGTTGGAAGAGTTTACCGTTATATAAAAGTGAAGGCCATCAACTATGGCAAGTTACCCCAGTGGCATCCCGGGAAGAATGAGGATGCGTTTGTTTTTATTGATGAGATTCGTATAGAATGAGATGCCCCCGACCCCGAAGGAGTCAATATGTATTGGAATGTATAATAAATTCCCCGTGACGCTGAAGGGTCGAATTATGATAGGAATATGCAATACATTCCCCGACCCTGAAGGAGTCAATATGTATTGGAATGTGTAATAAATTCCCCGTGACGCTGAAGGGTCGAATTATGATAGGAATATGCAATACATTCCCCGACGCTGAAGGGCTGAATTATGTATAGAAATGTGCAATACATTCCCCCGACCCTGAAGGAGTCGAATTATGTATAGGAATGTGTAATAAATTTCCCCGACCCCGAAGGGGTCGAATACCAATAAAAAAACCAACAACACACCAATAACTCCCTCATCGAACCCAAATCCCTGGACCAGGAATATCCCCGCGCCGCGAGACCGGAGGCGCAAGGGTGCGACATGCAATGAAGCACGGGAGCGACAGCGTACCCTAAAGGGCGAGCAACAGGCGCCCTCCTGATTTTCATCCGTTTTTACATACAATTATCGAAATTTTTTAAGATGTGGATGCTGACACAGATATTTGCACCATGATCACGAACCATGAAATAGATTTTCGCATTCTCGGTGAAGAGATGCAATGTGTAGAACTTGAGCTGGATCCGCAGGAAACTGCCATAGGCGAGAGCGGCAGCTTTATGATGATGGACCAGGAAATACAGATGGAAACCATTTTCGGCGACGGCAGCCAGCAGCAAAGCGGGGGTATATTCAGCAAGCTGATGTCGGCCGGCAAACGGCTGCTGACGGGAGAAAGCCTGTTCATGACTGCCTTTACAAATATGGGCAGCGGCAAGAAGACAGTGACTTTCGCAGCTCCATACCCAGGTAAAATAATCCCGCTCGACCTTTACAGGCTTAACGGAAAAGTGATATGCCAGAAAGATGCCTTCCTGTGTGCCGCAAAAGGTGTGGCAGTAGGCATTGAATTCCAGAGAAAACTTGGAACAGGACTTTTCGGGGGCGAAGGGTTCATCATGCAGAAGCTGGAGGGTGACGGTATGGCATTTGTTCACGCAGGCGGGCATGTAATCGAGCGCGAACTGAAACCCGGTGAACTGATAAAGATCGACACAGGATGCATAGTTGCTTTTACACAAACCGTTGATTACGATATCCAGTTCGTAGGAGGCATAAAAAATACCATTTTCGGCGGTGAAGGGCTGTTCTTTGCCACATTAACCGGTCCGGGCAAGGTGTGGATACAGAGTCTTCCGGTGAGCAGGCTTGCATCGCGTATCATTTCATACGGAGGAGTGGGCGGACGCCGCAGGGAAGAAGGTTCGATACTGGGAGGACTGGGCAATATCCTGGATGGGGACGGCATGTAATTAACGGGGATCAGTGCAAGACCGGCGCGTTCATAAGAAATGAATAAGAAAGAGAAAGTGGATTTTATATTAAAAACGCTGGACCGGCTGTACCCGGATCCGCCCATTCCGCTTCATCACAAAGATGCCTATACTTTGCTGATATCGGTATTGTTGTCGGCTCAATGCACGGATGAACGTGTCAATAAGGTGACGCCTGCCTTATTCAGAATGGCGGACACGCCCGGCGAGATGGCCAGGCATTCCATCGAAGAGATTGCAAGCATCATACGCCCTTGCGGGTTAACGCCGGCCAAATCCAAGGCGATCTACAATCTCAGCCATATCCTTATGGATAAGCATAAGGGCAGGGTTCCCAAAACGTTTGCGGAACTGGAAGAGTTGCCCGGGGTCGGTCATAAAACAGCGTCCGTTGTCATGTCGCAGGCTTTCGGTGTCCCGGCATTTCCCGTGGACACACATATACACAGGCTGGCAACACGGTGGGGGCTTACGAGTGGCAAGCATGTGGAGCAGACGGAAAAGGACCTGAAGAAGCTCATTCCCGAGAACCTTTGGAACAAAGTGCACCTGCAGATCATTTATTTCGGGCGTGAATATTGTCCTGCACGGGGTCACGTAATACAGAATTGTCCTATTTGTTCGGTCGTAGGGTGCAAATGTTAATCCGATTCACCCGGAGAAAATAAAAGTGGTACCTTTGTGCCATGCATTCTGCCATTTTGCATGACCTGGGACATATAGCGTACGAAGAAGCCTGGCTTCTGCAGAAAGATATATTTAACAGTTCCATCGGGCAGAAACTCGAACACTCGTTGCCGGGTCAGCACCTGTTGTTCTGTGAACATCCCCATGTATATACGCTGGGAAAGAGCGCCCAGAGTTCCAATCTGCTTCTGAGCGAGGCGGAACTTGAGAGGAGAAATATCCAGGTGTATGACATAGAGCGCGGCGGGGATATCACCTACCATGGGCCTGGCCAACTGGTTGCCTATCCGATTTTCGACCTGGAGCAGTTAAAGCTCGGTGTCAGGCAATTTGTTTTTAACATCGAGCAATGTCTTATCAATACGCTTTTAACATACGGCATTACTTCGGAGCGCATACCTGACAGGATAGGCATATGGGTTGGTAAAGGCACAGACAGGGAGCGAAAGATAGCGGCCATCGGGATCAAGTGCAGCAGGCATGTTACCATGCACGGACTGGCACTGAATGTCAATACGGACCTGGGTTTGTTTGAGCAGATCATTCCCTGCGGCATCAGCGACAAGGAAGTGACAAGCATGGAAAAGGAGCTTGGTCGAAAAATTTCAATGGACGAAATAAAAAAAGAACTGGCGAAAGAATTTTCTACTATATTTGACCTAAATTTAATCAGCAAATGAAAAAAGGATATTTAATCATTTTAGGAGTCATAGTGCTTCTCGGGTTTTTCGGTTGCAGCAAATACAACAATCTTGTCAATCTGGATGAAGATGTGAAAAAGGCATGGGGCGATGTTCAGACTCAGTATCAGCGCCGGGCTGATCTGATTCCTTCACTTGTGGCCACCGTCAAAAAAGCGGCAGAGAATGAAAAGGACATACTCACGAACGTAACCAATGCAAGGGCAGGTATTCCCAACCTTGAGAAGGAAGCTGCCGATATAAAGGCTGCGGCCGGCAATGCCCAGACTCCGCAGGACCTGGACGCCGTTGGCCAAAGGATCAATACCGCCATCAAAATCACTATGGAAGCATATCCTACCATTATGAGCACCCAGTCGTTCGTAGGATTACAATCACAGCTGGAAGGAACTGAGAACAGGGTGCAGACCGCGCGAAGCGATTATAATGCGGTAGTGGCAAAATACAATAAGAGCACACGGACCTTCCCGGGGAATATTTTTGCCGGTATGTTCGGTTTCAAGTCAAAAGACGAATTTAAGGCTGAAGCCGGAAGCGATAAGGCGCCAGACGTAGACAACCTGTTCGATAAATAATTATAGGTACGTGAGTCTTTTTTCCATTTTCAGGAAACGTTTTTTTACCCGGGAGGAAGAAAAGAACATTGTTCAGGCCATAAAAAAGGCTGAATTCCACACCTCAGGAGAGGTAAGAATACATTTTTCATCCAAGCTCGTTAAGGACGTATATAGCGATGCCACGGAAGTATTTACAAAGCTTGGTATGCAGAATACCGAAAGAAGAAATGGAGTACTGATATACATAGTACCTTCCGAAAAGCAGTTCGCCATTATTGGCGATGAAGGATTTCACCAATTTGCAGGTGATGATTTCTGGCAATCGGTGAAAGACAAGATGCAAAATCTGTTCAGGGAAGGGAATTTCGTGGAAGGACTTATTTTAGGACTTGAAGAGGTTGGCACCGTTTTAAAAGCACATTTCCCAAGGGAAGATAATGATACGAATGAACTCACGGATAATATATCGTATGGTGAATAGACTGTGGTTTATCCTTGTCGCATGTTTTTTACTGCCGCAGTTTTCCTCGGCCCGTGAAATACCAAAATATGTTAACTATGTAAGTGATTTTGCAGATGCATTATCTTCCAATGATCAGCAGAAACTTAACAAAAGGATAAAAGAAATATCCGAGTCCACTGCAACGGAAATTGCTATTGTCATAGAATCCTCGCTTGAAGGAGATAATGAGTTCGACCGCAGCCTCGCATTTGCCCGAACCTATAAGGTAGGCGCCGAAGGGATGAATACGGGCGTTCTCATTTATGTCGCGATGCAGGAACACAAAATTTTCATCCAAACCGCTGATAAAACCCAGGGAGCCCTGACGGATTATGTAGTTGGCCTTATCATTGAAAACAGCATGAAACCGGAATTCCGGGAAGGAAATTATTACCAGGGATTGCGTAATGCTGTGGAATCCATCAATGAGGTATTGAAAGGGGAATTCGACCCGGATAAAGTTGTCAAGAAGAAAAAAAGAAAGGGCATTTCCGCGTTTACCATATTTATCATCATCCTTATCGTGTTTTTTGTCCTGTCCCGTTTCGGTGGGGGTAAAGGTAACGGAGGTTTCGGACGCGGAGGAGGATATTTCCTTCCAGGTATGTTACTGGGGGGTGGAGGCGGCGGCTGGGGCGGAGGCCGTTCCGGCGGAGGTTTCGGCGGATTTGGCGGCGGCGGTGGTTTCAACGGCGGCGGAGCCGGTGGAAGCTGGTGATTTTCAACGTATTTCATGTTAAAACATATTCAATTACAGGATCTTCTGGTACTGGATATAGAAACAGTATCGCAATACAGCAGCTTTAGCGAGCTTGATGAAGAATGGCAGGAGCTCTGGACAAGGAAAGTGGGAGCGCTTAATAATCCCGAGATAAATGCTTCCCTTCTTTATGAAAGAGCCGCCATCTATGCTGAATTTGGCAAAATCGTATGTATCGGAATGGGTATTTTCCATAGGGAAAACGATGAGTGGAACTTGCGGGTAAAGGCTATTTCTGGTCATGATGAAAAAGCCATACTGGCTGAGTTTGCTGAAATGCTCAATACCCGGTTCAATATGCTTAACAGGCATATGCTGGTGGCTCACAACGGCAAGGAATTCGATTTTCCTTACCTTTGCAGGCGGATGCTGATTAATGGTATCCACATTCCGGCCATTCTGGATACAGCCGGAAAAAAGCCATGGGAAGTGAACCATATCGATACCATGGAGCTCTGGAAATTCGGCGACTACAAGAATTATACGTCCCTGAATGTGCTTGCAAAATGCTTCGGCATACCCTCACCCAAGGACGATATTGACGGCAGCATGGTTGGGCATACCTACTGGCAGCAGAATGATGTCGGCCGTATAGCTGAATATTGCAAGAAAGACATAGTCACAACGGCCCAGGTCCTGTTGAAATACAAGAATATGTCTATTTTAAGTCCTGAAAGAATAAATATTTCGTAAAAAAGCAACTTTTTTCCTTTATTTTTGTCTATACTAAGGTTATTTGTTTAACTTTGTCTCTGGATTTTGAAAAGAATTGCACTTATACTACTGATGGGCGTTTCCATTATCGGAGCCAATGCTGCGAGGCCTACATCACATGCCTCTAATTTTACCTATAACAATCTGCATTGCAACACCGTCATTCTGCAATGGACGGCAGGCAATGGAAGCGCCAGAATGGTGATTGGCAAAATAGGAAGCAAACCCGATTTCAAACCTTCGGACAATACGGTGTATTCAGCAACACCTAACTTCGGGAGCAAAGCCAGCAAGTTCGGCGCCAATTCCGACAATTTTATCGTTTACAATTCCAACGGTAATAATTTCATTAAAATAGACTCCCTGCTGCCATGCACGGATTATTATTTTACCATAATCGAGCACGACAATGCAGGTTCTTCCACCCAGTACATTGACACACCTGCCCCGGTCCTCCATGTAAAAACCTATTGTGTCAACCTGGATTTTGACGTACTATATCACGACAGCTGCCAGGCCCATAACAGTTATACCTTTACAAACAAATCCACATCCACCATACCCGGCATCTCATATGAGTTTGATTTTGCCGACGGAAACACATCCACCTCAAGCCCGGTCACACACAGCTATACCATATCGGGACTGGTTCCCGCAAAGATCAAGGCGATTACGTCTGTGCAGGGTTGCCCGACGAGCTTTGTCAAAGGCGTTAGGGTTTACCAGAAAAAGGTGGTGTTCCTCGATTTTACGAATCCCAAGACCACTGATACGATACAGTGTCTTGACGGGAACCTGTTCAAGCTCTATACAGGCAACTATACTAACCCCCTGTCGGGTTCATATGGTTACAGGTGGTTCACGCCAGGGGATACCCAGGTGTTTTCATTCTTCCAGAAGTCATTTACGGCCGCAGGATATTATTCGCCTGCGCTGGAGGTGACGACGAATATTTCCCGTGGTCCGAACACTTATCCAACAGGCTGTAAGGATACGCTTTATTTCAAGTTGCGCGTGCTGCCAAGCCCGGTGGGTTCTATCTCTCCATTTGATACCGTGCAATGCGTGACAAAGAACAGTTTTTTCTTTAACAATACAGACCCGAACAATATCCTTGTAACGTTCAAGTGGTATTTCGGGGATGATGATTCCAGCTATACCAAGAGCGCCACACATAAGTACCAGTCGCCCGGTAATTATACCGTCAGGCACGAAGCGACCGATACGGCGGGCTGCGCAGGAAAAGATACGGTATATGTGCAGGTGAAGCCCGACCTGATAACGGCATTTACAGGACTGGACACCGTGTATTGTTCGTCGAACAGTTTTGATGACCTGGAGCCTGTCAAGAAAGGTGGCCGGTGGGAAGGCTACCCCACCCAGGGCGATTCAATCATTCCGAACGTTCCGGGGACATATACCATGATGTATATAGTAAAAGATACGTTTTGTGAAGACACAGCCGTTCAGTCGTTCAGGATAGACAAATCTCCGCTTCCCGACCTGGGGAACGACAAGGTCATATGCTCGGAAGATCCCGCACTGCTGTACACCAATGAACCGGGCAGCAAGCTCTGGAATACAGGGGAAATCACCGACACTATTTATGTGCATGCCACGGGAACGTATTCAGTAGAGGTCAAACTGGGGCAATGTCCGGGCGTTGACAGCGCAAAAGTGACTTTCTCAACAACGCCCAGGGTGAATCTCGGAAGCGATACCATCCTGTGCAAGGGCGGAAGCCTGAAACTTATTGCCACAAGTCCTCAGGGTAATTACCTGTGGAACACGGGCAATACGGATAGTGTCATTTATGCGTTCAATCCCGGCAAATATGTGGTGAGCGTTACAAACCCATGCGGCACATCCCGCGACTCGATCTTCATCAATTACCAGAGCGATTATTGCGACCTGTTCATGGCTAATGCCTTTACGCCGGGCAATGACCTGGTGAACAATATTTTTATGCCAAGGGGAAGGAATATTACGGTCACATCCTTCCAGATATATAACCGCTGGGGCGAGCTTATCTTTGAAACCAACAGGGATGGGGAAGGCTGGGACGGCAAGTTTAACGGTGATTACTGCCCGGACGGGCTTTACATCTGGAAATTGCATTACAATACGGTGAACGGTCCGTACCTGAAAAAGAACAATGCATTCGGCCAGGTTTTGCTGATCCGCTGATCGCTGCCCTGTTTCAATAAGCAGGCAGCCGGGGTAGCTGTAAAATTACGACAGGTTTAATATGGTGTCCTGAATGATATCGCAGCTTTGGTGCACCTGTTCCTCCGTGATGATAAGAGGAGGTGCAAAGCGAATGATATGATCATGGGTTTGTTTGGCGAGCAAACCTTTTTCCATAAGGGCCAGGCAAACATCATATGCAGTTTTATTGTCGCCGAAAGGCTTAATCACTACAGCGTTCAGCAGCCCTTTACCCCTTACTGTTTCTATAAGTTCCGACTGGATGTCTTTAAGACGTTTCCGGAAGATCACACCCATATTATAGGCGTTTTCGGCCAGCTTCTCATCCTTTACCACGTTTAATGATTCCATCGCTACGGCGCATGCAAGCGGATTGCCGCCGAAAGTGCTTCCGTGCTCACCCGGCTTTAAGGTGTCCATGACCTCGCGGCTTGACAGAACGGCGGATACCGGGAAAACCCCGCCACCCAAAGCTTTTCCGAGAATAAGGATATCCGGCTTTACATCTTCGTAATCGCATGCCAGAAGCCGTCCTGTTCTCGCAATGCCCGTCTGCACCTCGTCGGCGATGAACAGGACATTATGTTGCCTGCAGAGATCGTATGCAGCTTTCAGATACCCTTCATCAGGGACTACTACACCTGCCTCGCCCTGTATGGGTTCCACCATGAATCCAGCAACGTCCTTATCCTGCAAAGCGTTTTCCAGAGCCTGCAGATTGTTATATGGTATGATTTCAAATCCCGGCATGTAAGGACCGAAATTCTTATAGCTTTTAGGATCTGTACTGGAGCTTATGGCAGCCATTGTGCGGCCCCAGAAATTATTTTCGGCAAAAAGCACCTTTGCTTTATTCGGGGCAACACCTTTCACTTCATAAGCCCATTTGCGGCAAAGTTTTATCGCGGTTTCGCCTCCTTCCACACCGGTATTCATCGGAAGGACTTTTTCATACCCGAAATATTTACATATAAATTCGGCATATTCACCCATCCGGTTGTTATGAAATGCCCTGGAAGTAAGGGTAAGACGGCTTGCCTGCTCGTTCAGGGCCTTGATGATCCTCGGGTGGCAGTGTCCCTGGTTGACAGCGCTGTATGCGGAAAGGCAATCAACATATTTTTTGCCATCAACATCCCATACGTATACACCTTCCCCCTTTTCGAGCACAACCGGCAGGGGATGGTAATTATGCGCGTTGTATAATTCCTCCAGGTGGATGTGGTATTCGGTACGGGATCCTGTATTGATAAGCATAAAAGAAAACAAATTTACGTATTCGCCGCCGGATTTGTATGATCCGGTCTGCAGATATTCGTCATGGATGTGTCATACCCCCCCGGATACCTGATAATATAAGTGTCTCAGCTCCTAGCTTTTGCTCCGAGGACCTCCACCATTTTGGCTCCGATCTCGGCAGGCGATTCCACGACATGGATGCCGCATTCGCGCATGATAGCCATTTTGGCTGCTGCCGTATCATCCTTGCCGCCTACAATGGCTCCGGCATGGCCCATCCTTCTTCCGGCAGGTGCTGTCTGGCCTGCAATAAAGCCGACCACCGGTTTGGTACCATTGGCTTTTATCCACCTGGCAGCTTCTGCTTCCATACTTCCCCCGATCTCGCCGATCATTATAATGCCGTCGGTATCAGGATCATTCATCAGTAATTCAACCGCCTGCTTCGTGCTGGTGCCGATAATCGGGTCACCCCCGATGCCAATGGCTGTGCTCTGGCCAAGACCCGCCTTGGTGATCTGGTCTACCGCCTCATAGGTAAGGGTACCTGATTTGGAGACTATGCCTATTCTTCCTGGTGTGAATATAAAGCCCGGCATGATGCCCACCTTGGCTCCGCCCGGCGTCATTACTCCCGGACAGTTAGGGCCTATCAGCGTGCATGATTTGCTTTTAAGGTATTCCTTCACCTCCACCATATCCTTGGTAGGTATGCCTTCCGTAATGCAAACGATAACCGCAATACCTGCATCGGCAGCTTCGAGGATGGCATCAGCGGCAAAAGCGGGTGGTACAAAAATGATGGATACATTGGCGCCCGTAGCTTTTACAGCTTCCTGGACGGTATTGAAGATAGGCTTGTTGAGTTCTGGGTGCATGCTTCCTCCTTTTCCGGGAGTAACGCCGCCTACCACGTTGGTTCCATACTCAATCATCTGCGAGGCATGAAATGTGCCCTCTTTTCCGGTAAAACCCTGTACGATCACTTTTGAATCTTTCCCTACTAATACTGACATTCTTGAAAAATTATTTAGGCGGCAAAATTAAATGAAAATCTCTAAAAATTTATTAATATAATTTAATTAGTTTTGCGGCCTTAAAAATTAAGGCTTATGGATTTTAACACCTATTCGGAACTGATTGAATCCACCTTCGCTTTTTTAGGCCTGAACCCATTGGAAACCAGAGGAGCGGAAAGCGGCCAATGGGTGATATACAATGGTGATACCGAAATCTACATCGATCTGTGGGAACAGAGCAAGGAAAGCGCCTGGCTCTATTTTGAAACCGATGAACCTATATATGTTTTCCAGTCGATTTCACCTGTGTGTTACCTGCCGGATTCCAACCTGGAGAGTTTTTATGAGGAGCTGCTGCACAACAACCTGAACATGCTGTATACATCGTATACGATTAACAAGGAGCAGAACATGCTGGCAGTAAAGTACCGCCGGCCGGCCAAAGGTCTGACGAAAGAAGAAATAATCGAGGCCGTTGAAAGCGTCGGATATTACTCAGAATCAACATTTAAAGCCTTGGGGGACAGGTATAAAATAGAAAAGATCAAGCAGGACGAATAAATTTTTCAAAAAAAATGGGGTTTGAGGCAACCCCGGACCTTCTTTTTTCTTCTTAAGAGTATAAAAATCAGTAACCACCGTGTAAATGGCAGACAATCATACAGATAAACTAAACGCAATTTTAGCTCAATGTATTGATAATCAGCCAAAAGCACAAAAACAGTTATTTGACATGTTAGCTCCTAAAATGTATGCCGTCTGCCTGAGGTACGCCCAGGACCAGGATGAAGCGAAGGATATACTGCAGGAAAGTTTCATCAAAGTGTTCAATAATCTGAACAAGTTTGAGAACAAGGGTTCTTTTGAAGGATGGGTAAAACGTATTTTTATCAATACCAGCATAGAATTCTACAGGAAGAGCCAGAGACAGAACATAGTTGACAGCATTGACAATGTTCCCGATATTTCGGTCGAAAGTTCAACTGTTTCCCTGCTGAAGGCTGCCGACCTCATGAAACTGGTAAACCGGCTGCCAAAAGGGTACAGGACAGTGTTCAACCTGTTCGTCATTGAAGGTTACCATCATGAAGAGATTTCAGCGATGCTGAATATTTCCGAGAACACAAGCAAGAGTCAGCTGCACAAGGCAAGGCTATATTTACAGGAGTTAGTATTAAAAGAAAATTTAAAGTGAAAGAAAATTATAACATAGAATTTGATGAGGTTTTCAGGCAGGAGCTTGGAAATGCATCAGCGCCGGTACCGCCTGGCGTGTGGGAAGGGATTTCTTCTTCACTGGGCAGCGGCGCTGCGGCTACTACCGCTTCAGTGGCTGTCAAAACGGCCATCTGGATGAAAGTGGCTATAGCAGTATCTGTTATTGGCGTTGCCGGTATCATCACGTATCAGTTCTCAGGCAGGAATGAAGTAAGGCCTGCGGAGCCGGTGAGGCAGCAGAATGCAGAATCCACCAGGTCAGCAGAGCCTGTTACGGGGCAGGAACTGGCTGGAACCGGTCAAAATACCCCGGGCGAGAAAAGCGAACCTGGTGTGGGGCAGGATAAAAACCAGGTTAACCCCCCATATTTTCCAGCTCCGGAGATTGTTACCGACAAAGATCGCAGCGAACCGGAAAGCATAACATTTAAACTGGAAGATTCCATCCTGAATAACTGGTATCTAGACCAGAATGTTACCAACGGATATGTGAATCCGAAGGCACAGACAAAAAAGGAAGATTCGGCCAAGACAGCTGATGACAAGGCCCTGTCAGCCCAGGATGATGAACCTTATGTGGCCGAGAAAGCCAAAGCTCCCCTGGTCGTGGACAGCTCATACCTGTATATCCCCAATGTGGTCACTCCAAACGGGGACGGGCTGAATGACGAATACCTGATCGATATAAAAGGCGAGGAATCCGTGCACATCATCATTTATAACAGTAAATACGTCAAACTTTTTGAAACGAAGAACAAAAATTTCTCCTGGGATTGTAAATTGCCGAGCGGTGAACTTGTACCTGAAGGAACCTATATCGTAAAGGTCATTTACAAGTTCAGGAATAAGGAGCAGAAGACAACCAGCACTAAGCTCCGCGTGATTAAATAAAATTTGGAAAAAAGAAAAAATGAATATAATATGCAAACTCAATTTAGTATGAATATAAAGCAAAAAATACTCCGATCAAAAAAAGTGTTCGGCCTGCTGATGGCGATGCTTTTGGCGTATTCTTATGCAGGTGCCCAGTGTTTTATCACAACTTCGGGGCCTCCCTGCGTAGACGAACCAATCCTGTTTAACTGTAATTCCATTGGAGCCAGTAATTACAACTGGGACTTCAACGGGGAAGGAAGCAACAATAACCTTTGCAGTCCTTCATTTATTTTCACCACAGCAGGTTTCAAGACCATTAACCTGAGTCTGAAACTTCCTAACGGCCAGACTTGCAATGCGAGTTTGCAGATTGAAGTAAAAGACAAACCTATCATTAAGATCCAGAGGATAGTGAACAAAACCCAGTGTTTTGCCAACAACAGCTTCTGTTTTACTGATAGCAGCAAGGCGCTGAAGCCGGGTGTAGTCCTGAAAAGGACTGTTGTCGTTTTTGACGACGGTACAAAATACACCTTCACAGGCGACGGACCAAGGACGTTCTGCCATTCGTTCCAGAACCCTGCCGGCGGTGTTTACGGTATGACCGTGGAAGTAGAAGACAGCAATGGTTGTATCCGCAAAATCAGGATACCTGCCGTAGCGGATGTCCAGCCTTCACTCGGACTTTCATTCACTTCACCGCAGCCAAGGCGTTGCGACTCCGTACGTTTGTGCGTTACCAACAAATCAACCGTTCCTCTCGACAGTATTGCTACCTTTACATGGGACTGGGGTGATGGATTGGTAAGTGTCGGTGACAAAACCAGCGTGGGACTTTGGGCTGCCAATGTGCCAAACGGCGTTTGCCACTGGTTTAAAACCCAGGGACCCAATGGGGGTAACTTCACCACGCGACTGAGGGTAACCACCAATTTCGGGTGTACTGAAACCTTCACGTTCAATGCGTCTGCCACCAACCTCATCATCAAGCCGATCATCATAGCTGATTTCGACTCGGCCTGTGTCAATGACGCAACCATCTCTTTCAAACTCAAGGACGGTCCTATACCACAGGCCGCCAACCCGCTTTATATCTATGAATTCCCGCCTACACCACCGAACATGACCAGGAACTGGACAGGTACGCATAAGTTCGGAGGCGTAGGTCCTTACAAGATCAATTTCTCTTTCACTCACCAGATACCCGGTTGCGGAAGGACTGTTTACGATACCATCCTGGTGATCGGACCAGTGTCTGTCATTGAACCTAAGCCATGGATAATCGATACCTTAAGATTCCAGTGTACCATTAAGGATACTGTCAGATTCACCAACAGTTCCAAGTTCTATCACAACGACAGGAATATGATCGACGATGATTCGCTTTACGTTGTAAACGACAGCGCGATCATACTGAAATCGACAGGTGAACTGCTGCCATCCACCACAACCTTCAATCCGAGCATTCACGAACGGATATATAAAGGCTTTAATAATCCGCTGGTGCACAACTTCCCTGCCAGGGCGGGCGAACCGCATCAGAATCCTTTTGATGTCCCGCCTATCGTTCGTGCCAATGAGATACGCGGTAACGACTGCACCATCCGTCTCTGGAACTTTGACGACGATTATTGCGAAAAGTGTACAACGGATACCAAGAATGGCATTAACGTCGGCAAGAATTGCAAATTCAGCAAGGATTCATTGCCTGTACACTGGTATACGCCATGGGATTCCCTGTATCAGACCAGGTTCGGACTCGTTCCCGAGAACGTGCTGAACTTTAATAAGGATTCAGGACTTTGCTACCAGAGGAGAATGTGGGCTGACGATTCAGTGGCCATCATCAGGGATACTGTCCTTTACTATGGTAACAATGCCCTTGCAATCAAGACAAAAGACTCAACTGCCTTCACCACTATAGGCGATAAACGCATGGTGGCGACGCAGGTCACAGGACCGGCGCGCATCGATATGACGATAGCGACGAAATTCTACCTGCAGGCCGGTGATACGATATTTATAGATGCGAATAATTCCCTGCCGCCTAACCGGTGGATCGGACCGCGGTATATCACGGTGCAACCCGGAAGCTCGCTGATCATTAAATCCAACACTGATAAGGCCCTTTACAACGTATGGGTGGAATATATCCAGGATACCATACCTCTGTTCATGGTCAAAGGATGGCATAAGGTGTTCAAGACTGAACTCGCCCTGGGATTCCAGGTGGGAGACAGTATAAACCCTGCTGCCCACAGGCAGAAATTCTACTCGGGAACAGTTGTAAGGTGTTTCAACGTAAGACTTTGGCATAAAGCGATTTGCC
This sequence comes from uncultured Bacteroidota bacterium, assembly GCA_937867025.1. Taxonomy (GTDB): domain Bacteria; phylum Bacteroidota; class Bacteroidia; order NS11-12g; family UBA955; genus JABMMZ01. Next base: position 17,571 of record CALMKH010000045.1, read on the forward strand.
ACCCATTGGCCTGCGAACATGAAGCTATCGCTCAGCTGGCCCTGCAACCGCCAAGCGCCAAGAAATTAAGAAAACTGGGAACATTGTGTCTTGGCGGCGACCAGGATGACTACGGTATCACCTTCGTACTGGATGATACAAAACCAGGATGTATTAGGACATGGGCTGAGATCAACTTCGATACGGCTCTTGACGCAACCAAGTGGAAGGCCTTAATTGGCGCTAATCTGACCCCTGGCGAAGTTTCCATGGGCGGTCTGCCTCCTGTAAACCCTCCTTACCAGGTGCCGATTCCAGGGTACCAGAACAACGGCCCCCCCGGAAACAGGTATTCCAAGCAGTTCACTGTTGACGATATTGCCGATACAGTTACAGGTTATATCAACGTAGGTTTGCTCGTTGGTAACGG
>CALMKH010000046.1 GCA_937867025.1 uncultured Bacteroidota bacterium
ACATTTTTCCCTCAAAGTTCTTCTTAACATTGGCCAGGCTTTTTATGGTACCGGCCATCCTGAGGTAGCGGTCGCGGTCGTTTTTACCGAGCTCTTCCATGCGCTGCATGCGCCAGCCATACCACTCGCTGATAAAAGGGAGGACATATTCCTGCTGGTACCGGATGAACTGGGCAGGTTCGTGCCTGTATGTAGCCCCCGGATACCCGAGGATAAAGACCAGATCCTTTTCCCTGGTGCCTTTTGGGTTGATCACAAGGTGTTTCTTTGGGCTGAAAGGGACGTTATCGGGACTGTATTCTGCCGGTTGTCCGTCCTTTCCGACATAAGCCCTTACAAAACTGAAATCGCCTGTGTGTTTCGGCCATTCCCAGTTGTCGGTCTCGCCGCCGAATTCACCTATGGTCCTCGGAGGAACGTATACCAGCCTTACATCTTTCAGGGTCTGGTACCTGAATAACGTATAACTGTATCCCACCAGCATCTCACTCACTTCTATGGTGAGTCCGGGATGTTTTTCCTGTTCGGTTTTTACCAACGCGGTAATATTCCTGTTGATCAGCTCCTTTTTTCTGACCGGATCCATAGGCAGGTTGATACCGTCGAGCACTTTAATGCTGACGTCTTCATAGCTTTTGGTAATCTTGCACGTGAGACCGATTCTCAGCTCTTTGGTTTTGTCCGACGCATAAAAACCGTTTTCCAGGTAGTCGTTCTCCTTGCTGCTCACGCCCGCCACACTTCCGAATACGCAATGGTGGTTGGTAATGATGAGGCCTTCCGGGGAAACAAAGGAACCGGTGCAGCCCCCGAGCCTTACCAGCGCATCGGTCAGAGCAATGCCGTTGGGGTTATATATGTCTTTCTGGGTGATCTGGAATCCGGCGGCTTTAAAATCCACATCTTTCAGGTGACTGAGGGGGAACATACCCTCGTCGGTCTTATGGGAGCTTAAAACGAAACAAAACAGCAGTGCTGCAAAAGGAAGATAATACCGGACTAGTATGGAATGAAAATGTCGCATGATGTAAAATATAAGTCTTTTGTTTAATTATTCAAAATAGCTTGCCTTGATAAAGTCGTCGAGTTCCTTAATCTCACTCTGGGCGTGTTTGAGATCCGCCCGGTTGCCTTCCCACCATTTTTTGCCCTGGTATAGGAATATGATATGGTCGCCGATGTCGAACACTGTTTTCATATCGTGGCTGTTGATGACATTGGTAATGCCATATTCCTTGGTGATCTCGTTGATGAGTTCGTCGATAAGCCTGGAAGTGATAGGGTCGAGCCCGCTGTTCGGTTCATCACAGAACAGGTACCTGATGTTGAGTGCGATGGCCCTGGCAATACCCACGCGTTTTTTCATTCCGCCGCTGATCTCGCTCGGGTATTTATTATTGACATTGACCAGGTTGACACGGTGCAGGCAAAAGTTCACGCGTTCCCGTCTTTCGGCGGCAGTCATATTACTGAACATCTCCAGGGGGAATGCAATATTCTGCTCCACGGTAAGCGAATCAAATAGGGCGGTGCCCTGGAACAGCATCCCTATTTCGCGCCTGACATCGCGGAGCGCCTGTTCTTCCAGGGAGAGGATATCGCGCCCGTCAAATTCAATCTGGCCGTTCTCGGGGCGTTCCAATCCCACCATGCATTTCATCAGCACGCTTTTTCC
>CALMKH010000047.1 GCA_937867025.1 uncultured Bacteroidota bacterium
CCCTAACCCCTCCCAGGGAGGGGACTTTATTTCTTTCACATGAAGAACTACTACGCTAATTATTCATTCCCCTAGCCCCTGTATCCTATATCCTAACCCCTTCCCGATTATCGGGACTCTTCCCTCTCCATCACCACATTCACCGTTGTATGGGCGCCGGTATGCACCAGTATCTGTTCCATGACAAACGGTTTATAACCCGGGGCTGTAGCTTTCAGTGTGTAGAGGCCCGCAGCAAGCTGACTGACACGGAAACTGCCGTCAGCATCCGTTTCGATCCTCAGGCCCGTCTCTTCAAGCAACAGTTGCAGTCCTTGTATTTCCGCCGCAGGCGACTGACCATTGCTCACGGTGCCTCTAATGCCCGCAGAATTTCGGCCGCTCACCATCAGCAGCACCGAGTCAAACGTAAAATGTTTCAGCATGGCAGGTTCCTTCTGGAATATCACGCGGGCGTCGGCGAACATGTTCATCATTTCCCTGTACAGGTTGTTGTTGGCATTGGCTTTTTCCGTCGTCATAATAGCTGCCTGCTTGACACTATCAAGATACTTTGAGTATTCTACGGCAAAACCCGAAGCCAGCTTGTTGAATTCTTCGGAAAACCCTTTTGCCATATTGTTGTCGGCCTGCAGGCGCTCGTTGTTGTCCAGTATGAAGGTGTACGCCGTGTTAAGCAGGCTGGCACAGGCCTCCCATTTCAATTTGACAGCTGACTTGTAATACGGCTGGCCGGCGGCTTTCAGCATGATGTCCTGCTCATCCTTTGGCCAGGCTTCGCGGATGTGGGACTTCAACTTTTTCCAATTAAGCAGGCAATTCTCCACGTGTTGCCTGAGTGAAAGCCTGGATCGCTCAGCACTGGCAGAACGCTGGTGATGGTCGTGCATGTTCATCACCTTCATGATCTGGGCGCGGCGCTCTTTCAGCAAGGCGGGTGTGTACTTGGGCTTGAAAGCCTGGAACCTGTCGATGTTCTGGCTGCAGGTTTCCCAGCCAAGGGCACAGACGGCATACAGTTCCTGTTCTGTGCAGTTAAATTTACGGTTTCTCATAATATATATAAATGATCTGTTAAATGTTTTCTTCTTTCCTCATATGCATCCGTGCATACCTGTCACCGCCCGGGACTACCTGCATCGCCAATGGGCGCAGGTGTATGTGACAGGGAATGTCCTGTATGCCGTTGGGAATAACCTGTGCGGGTTCCGGCACTACCTGTTTACCGCCGGGACGTACCTGCTCACCGCCGGGACCTGCCTGTGCAAGCTTGGGAACTGGCTGTACGCCGACGGGAATGACCTGTGCAGTTTTCGGCACGTCCTGTATGCCGTCGGGATGTACCTGTTTATCCACGGGACCTGCCTGTGCAAGCTTCGGTACTGACTGTACCCCGTTTGGAATTACCTGTGCGGATTTCAGAACTCCCTGTGCGCCGGAAGGACTTATCTGTACACCGCCGGGAATTACCTGTGCAGGCTTCGGAACAAGCTGCACGCGGCGAAGACTCGCCTGTGCAGGCTCCGGCACTGTCTGTGCGCCGCCCGGAATAAGCTGTATATGGTGAGTACCTGGCTGTTCAACACGAGGATGGCGCCTGCTCCTGTGAAGAACAAGCTGTGTGTTTGCGTCAGGAAAACGGATGTTCCGGTTCTTCAAAATACCGGGGTGGCGTTTGAAATAGATGGAAAGGTTCGCATGTCGCGGATACCCGTGCAACATACTTTTATAATGGTCTGCTACAGTATGTGCCGTTATACGAACTCCAGCAATGACAGTTTGAAAATGTCCGGTCATAATACCTTCATTGCCGCCACAAATTCATAGCCAGACTTGATGATTATCAGAAAAATACAGGAAAAGACGTAGGGGTAGGTAAATAAGCGTATCCGGGTTGCCAGGACTTGTCTGTCCC